>CADDYR010000084.1 GCA_902810765.1 Chloroflexota bacterium | reverse complement strand
CCCACCTGTCGGTGCCGTGGTCGCTGCAGTTCGCGCCCGACGGGCGGCTGTTCTTCGCGGAGAGGCCGGGGCGGATCAGGGTGATCGAGCACGGCAGGCTGCTAGGGCAGCCCGTGGCCACGCTGAACGTCGCGACGGACACGGAGGAGGGCGGGCAGCTCGGGATCGCGCTCGACCCTCGCTTCGAGTCGAACGGCTACATCTACGTGATGTACACCTACCACGGCAGGAACGGGCTCACGAACCGGATCGCCCGCATGACCGTCCGCGGCAACAGGGCGTCGGACGAGAAGGTGCTGCTCGACGGCATTCCCGGAGCGGTGGTGCACGACGGCGGGCGCCTGGGCATCGGCCCGGACGGGAAGCTCTACGCCAGCACCGGCGACGCGCTCGACGAGGACTCGGCGCAGGACGTGCACGCGCTCACCGGCAAGATACTCAGGCTGAACCTCGACGGCTCGGTGCCGAAGGACAACCCCTTCCCCAACTCTCCCGTGTACTCCTATGGGCACCGCAACTCGGAGGGGTTCGCGTGGCAGCCGGGCACGAACCGGATGTACGAGACCGAGAACGGCCCCATAGGCTACGACGAGGTGAACCTCATACGGCCGGGGAAGAACTACGGGTGGCCGGTGGTGGTCGGCCGCTCGACGAACCCGCGCTACGTGAACCCCGTGCTCCTCTTCAACCCGGCCATAGCGCCCGAGGGCGCGGCGTTCTACGACTCGCGCGCCATCCCCCAGTGGAAGGGAGACCTCTTCTTCGGCACGCTGCGCGGGGAGCACCTCCACAGGGTCATCTTCAGGAACGGCAGGATCGTCGGGCAGCAGCGACTGTTCGACGGCAGGTACGGACGCATCCGCGCGGTGGCCCAGGGGCCGGACGGCTCGCTGTACTTCACGACGAGCAATCGCGATGGCCGCGGCAACTCTGCCCCGGACGACGATCGCATCCTGAGAATAATGCCTGTCGGCAGGAGACACAGTTGTTGAGGACCGGCCGGTCCTGGCATACTGTTTGCGGCCCGCATTGCCGGCTTCGCCAGATGCAACGTTGAAGAAATCGGAGGGATAACCCAACATGGCACAGGTCGTCGTCAGAGTTCCACAGATCAAGTGGCGCACGGACAAGCTCCAGGTACCCGACGACAAGGTCGAGGTGGTCAGGGCAGCGCTCAGGGCTCAGCAGGAGCGGATCAACGAGCAGCTCATGAGGCGGAACGAGGAGGTGCTGCGCAGGCTCGCCAAGGCGACCGCTCCCAAGAAGCAGCGGGGGGTGAACCTCAAGGCTGTGCTCGCCCTCAGCCTGGGCGCGCTGCTCGGGCTGGCTGCCGGGGTCGTCTTCGTGTCGCGCTCCGAGAGGGCGCGCCAGATGGTAGGTGAGAGGGCGGGCCAGGCCATCCACCAGGCGCAGGAGACCGCGCAGAAGATCCAGGAGAAGGCCCCCATCAAGAGGCCGTCGGGCGCGGGCAGGCCCGAGGTCATGGTCGACGCCGGCACGGTCACCGAGAACGTGCAGGCGGCGCTCGGAGAGGACGAGGTGCTGAAGGGCGTCGGTGGGATCACCGCGAGCGCCGAGCCCGGCGGCATTGTGTACCTGCGCGGCTCGGTGCCCACCGAGAACGAGCGCTCGCGGGCCGAGACCATCGCGCGTGGGACGAGCGGCGTGACCGAGGTGATCAACGAGCTCAGCGTCGAGAGCGGCCCAATGGTGCAATAGGTATCCGGCTGGCAGCAGCTTGCCGGAAGAGTGCTCGGCCACGGAGGGGTATCCGTCATCTTCCTGGCCGACCTGTTCGTCCTGAGCTGCGAAGGGGCGTCATCCTGATGCACCCATCACTCGTCCCTGATGCCGCCTACACTCGTCATCCTGGCCAACCTACTACTTGTCATCCTGAGCCCTTCGCGGAGTATATCCTCGAGCGAAGCGAAGGGCTCGAGGGTAAACTCCGCGAAGGATCTGTAGAGGAGAACGCTCCGAAGGTCGGTGTAGCAAGAGGAAGGTGGTCGGCTTGCGAGGGATTCTTCGGCCCTTCGGGCCTCAGAATGACAGGGGTAGGGGGCCTCGAAACGACAGGTGGTGGCCGCATAGGATGCCCTATGGGGAAGGCCGGTCTCGCCGGGATGAGGCACAGGGCCGCCTCTGAATGATGTGCGGCGGCCGCGGGGCGAGGTACAGCAGGAAGCCCGCGGCCTCGGAGCTACGGACGGCAGATCCCGCGCGTTGCAGCGCCGGAGGGGAAGCGCACCAGCCGGGCTCTCCCCCTCCGACTTACCCGCCGTGCCGACCGGATTGGGGACTGTAGCTTGCCCGAAGGGCTGTTCAGACTGCTCGACATCTCGGCGCCCTTCTCTCACGAGCGGGTTCTCGCCTCGCTCCTGAGGACACGCTCGCACATCTACTTCATCGTCAGCCTGCTCGAATCGGACGAGGAGGCCGCAGCACTCCGAGCCACCACGCGGGATCGCAAGACGTATCTCGATGAAGGGGCGGTCCTCTGGCCGATAGCCGTCGGACCCGGCGACCTCGAGGAGATACGCACGGACCCCGGACAGAGGCTGATGCCCGGGCTGTACGAGACCGTCAGGACCCTCTCCGACTCGCCCCAGCCGCCAGCGCAGCGGATCGCTCCCATCGAGGGGCACGCAACGGCCTTTCTGATCTCGGAGGACGGCCTCGCGATCACGAATTACCACGTGGCCCGCGAGGAGATCGAGGCTGCGGGAAGGACCAACGGCTCACGGGAGCCTATCCCCTTCCGATACCTCGGCTTCGAGAAACCTCGGCTGTCAGGGATAGAAGTATCCGGGTACGAGCCGATAGAAGGGGTGGAGCTGCTGGCGAACGTGTCCGAATCCGACTGGCGCGCCGGATGGGACGTGGCGCTGCTCCGGGCACCGGGAGGACCGTACACCTTCCTGGAGCTGGCGCGGGAGGCTCCGGCCTGTGGGCAGGAGGTGTGGGCCTACGGCTTCCCCTCGCGGACCGCACGTCCCCCGGAGCGACTCGCGGAGGTAGGCTACGAGGACGCGGACGGCACCGTCCGAGTGTCCCACGGGAGGGTGATGGAGTGGATCAACGACCACGACTTCGTGGCGGACTTCGACAACGTGTCCGGCAACAGCGGAGGCCCCGTGCTCGACCGCGACGGACGCGTGGCTGGCGTGGTCTGGAACGTCTATCCCCACGAGCTGGCCAGCCGTCGGCCGGCAGCGTTCGAGGGCGGCACGGTCTGTGTGGCGGTTCGACCCGCGCTCGGGAGGCTCCTGTCATGAATGACAGGGGATGCGGTGCCCACGGCCTCCGTATCATCGGGCGGGGCGTGTTCGAGCATGTCGGGCAGGCGCGAGAGTGACGTGCTCAGCCACCCACCCCGAATTGGGCATCGTACGTCCCCTATCCGCCAGATCTCACGAGTCGGCAGCACGGCCGGTCGTGATTGCCAGTGGGCCGCGCCGCCCCTATAATCGTGACATATACAGCGTATTCCGCCTGGAGGTTCCAGCCCTTTGCAGGACCGCGCCGTTCCCGAGAGCAGCCTCGGGACGCTCGCAGAGGCCCCCGAGCTCTCTCCACGTCCCACCCGCACCGTGGTCGTAGTCGACTTCGGCTCCCAGTACACCCAGCTCATCGCCCGCCGAGTGCGCGAGCTGAGCGTGTACTCCCAGATCGTGCCCTGGGATGCAGCGTGGGAGGAGGTCGAGCGCCTCCAGCCCGGCGCGATCATCCTCTCGGGCGGGCCGTCGAGCGTGCACGACGAGGGGGCGCCGACCCTGCCCCCCTGGGTGCTCGAGAGTGGGCTGCCGGTGCTCGCGATCTGCTACGGGCTGCAGCTGATATCGCACCATCTGGGCGGCTCGGTCGAGCCCTCCCGCAGTCGGGAGTACGGCCCGTCGGTGCTGACCGTGCGCTCCAGCAGCCCGCTCTTCAAGGGCCTTTCGGGCGACCTGCCCGTGTGGATGAGCCACGGCGATTCCGTGAGCCGGCCGCCGGAGGGCTTCGAGCTCCTCGGCAGCACGCCCACCGCCCGGTACAGCGCGGTGCGCCGCGGCAACCTCTACGGCCTCCAGTTCCACCCCGAGGTCGCGCACACCCCATCCGGCAAGCGGATCCTCGCCAACTTCCTGTTCGAGGTCGCGGGGCTCGAGCCCGACTGGACCCCCGGGCACTTCGTGAGCGAGGCGGTCGAGCGCATCCGGGATGAGGTCGGCGACGGGCGGGTGCTCTGCGCTCTGAGCGGCGGCGTGGACTCATCGGTCGCCGCGGCGCTGATCCACCGCGCGATAGGCGACCGGCTCGTGTGTGTGTTCGTGAACAACGGGCTCCTGCGCAAGGGCGAGGCCGAGCAGGTGGTCGGGGTCTTCCGCGACCAGCAGCACCTGAACCTGCGCTACGTGGACGCGAGCGCCGAGTTCCTGCGCGCGCTCGCGGGCATCACCGACCCCGAGGAGAAGCGGCGCAGGATCGGCGAGACGTTCGTCAGAATCTTCGAGGCCGAGGCCGAGAAGCTCGGCAGGATCGAGCTCCTCGCCCAGGGCACGCTCTACCCCGACGTCATCGAGAGCGCGACACGGGAGAGCAGGGCCGCGGCGAAGATCAAGACCCACCACAACGTCGGCGGCCTGCCCGAGCGCATGCGCTTCAGGAAGCTCGTCGAGCCCCTGCGCCTGCTGTTCAAGGACGAGGTGCGCAGGGTGGGCGAGGAGCTGGGGCTGCCCGACGAGCTCGTCCATCGCCACCCCTTCCCCGGGCCGGGGCTCGCCGTACGCATCCTCGGGGAGGTGAACGAGCACAGCCTGAGGATCGTGAGGGAGTGCGACGCGATAGTCCGGGAGGAGATCTCGGCCGCCGGGCTGTACCGCGACGTGTGGCAGGCGTTCGCGGTGCTGACCCCTCTGCGCACCGTCGGGGTGATGGGCGACGGCCGCACCTATGGGCAGGTCGTGGCCGTGCGTGTGGTCACCAGCGAGGACGCGATGACCGCGACGTGGGCGAGGCTGCCGTACGAGGTGATGGACCGGATCGGCTCGCGCGTGGTGAACGAGGTTCCGGAGGTCACACGGGTCGTGTACGACGTGACCAGCAAGCCACCGGGGACCATAGAGTGGGAGTAGCGCGCACTTCGCCGAAGGTGCTCGTCGTCGGCTCGGGCGGGCGCGAGCACGCGATCGTCCACACCCTCGCCCGCAGCCCCCGCGGCCCCATCCTCTACGCCTATCCCGGCAACCCGGGCGTGCTCGCCCTCGCGCGGAGGCTCGACGCGGCCGAGGACTCGGCGGAGGCGATAGTCGAGGCTGCGCGCCGCGAGGGAATCGGGCTCGTGGTCGTCGGGCCCGAGGCTTACCTCGAGCAGGGGATCGTGGACTCCTGCCGGGAGGCGGGGATCCCGGCCTTCGGCCCCACCCGCTCGGCCACCAGGCTCGAGACGAGCAAGTCGTTCGCGAAGGATGTGATGGACCGCGCGGGCGTACCCACTGCGCGGTACGCGGTCTGCCGGGGCCTCGTCGAGGTGCGCGAGGCGCTCGAGAGGTTCGGTGATCGGGTCGCGGTGAAGGCGGACGGACTGGCGGCGGGCAAGGGCGTGCTCGTGACCGACAGCCCGGAGGAGGCGCTGAGCTTCGCGGCCGACTGGCTGGACACGAGGGCGGGCGAGAGGATCGTGGTCGAGCAGGCGCTCGAGGGCGAGGAGGTCAGCCTGTTCGCTCTGGTCAGCGGCGAGGTGGTGATACCGTTCGGCCTCGCCCGGGACCACAAGCGCGCTTACGACGGCGACCGAGGGCCGAACACGGGCGGGATGGGCGCGATCAGCCCCGTGGACCTGCCCGACGACTTCATGGACGACGCGATCTCCCGGATCGTGCGCCCCGTGGCGAGCGAGATGGCGCGGCGCGGCACGCCCTACCAGGGGGTGCTGTACGGTGGTCTGATGGTGACGGCGGACGGGCCGTGCGTGATCGAGTTCAACGCGCGGTTCGGGGACCCGGAGACGCAGGTGCTCCTGCCGCGCCTGAGCACCGACCTGCTCGACCTGATAGAGGCGACAGCGCTCGGAGAGCTGGACGGGGTGAGGGTGGACCTGTCGGAGGCGTGCGCGTGCGGCGTGACGGTGGCCTCCGCGGGCTATCCCGTGACCCGGGCGGGGCGCCGCCCGGTGCGCGTCGGCGCGGTTCCGGACGGCACGATCCTGTACCATGCGGGCACCGTGCTCGGGGAGGACGGAGCACTCCTGGCGAGCGGAGGCCGCGTGTTCACCGCGGTGGGCCTTGGAAGCACAATGAGCGAGGCCCGCCGGAGGGCGTACGAGCTTGCGCAGGAAGTGACTTTCGAGGGGGCCTGGTACCGGTCGGACATCGGCCGCAGGCCGTGATCCGGAGGCGACGAGCGGAATCGAACCGCTGATAGGGGTTTTGCAGACCCCTGCCTTACCACTTGGCCACGTCGCCCTGAGTTGTCCGAACCCGCCTTCAAATCTAGCAAAGCCCCCAACAGCTGTCAACGTCCGCTGGCGATGGCCGCCTCCCCGAGAGCCGCGCGGATCCTGCCCGTTCGAGAGCACTCCGGACCGGCGCCGTCCGGCTTGACGTCCACGGCGATGCCGCGCTAAGGTCGGATACCCGAAAGTCGGGACGGAGGGAACGAGCCGACCCCCTTGGGGCTGGCTCTGGCCGAGGAGATATATCGTGAGCGCAGGAAAGTCGCGCAAGAGCGAGGACGCGCCGCAGCCCGCCCGCATCGTCACCGGTGGCCGCGTGGGACTACACGAGGGCTCTCTCCACCTTCCGGAAGGAGGGCGCGGGCCGGAGGGCCGAGAGGGCGCTCGTCGACGCCTTCGATACCAACCCCTACGTGCCGTTCTACCTCCCGGGCCTGAGGAAGCTGCCCAGGAGCATGCCCGACACTACCGGCTTCGGGGACGAGAGCGAGGCCGTCGAGGCGTGGCTGCACGGGCCGGGCGCGCTCGAGTGGCTCCTGGACGTGCTGTCCCGCGATATGAGCTCGGTGCTGTCGCACAAGCTGCAGGCTTTCAGGCAGGAGTAGGCTTCGCCGCATCCGGGCAAGCATCTTGCTGACCTACAATCTTCGAGCGGCGCCGCGCCTTATGTCGAGCCTGCAACGTCAAGTCGCGGCGACTTGAAAGGAGGGAATAGGCATGGCGGTGCGCATACTGCCGAAGGGGAGGCTCTCCCGGAGGGAGGCGCTGTGGTTCTGGCTGTTCATCTCCCCGTGGGTGTTCGGGTACGTCGTCTTCACCCTCGGCCCCACGCTCGGCGCGCTCTACCTCAGCTTCACCCACTACGACGTCATCAATCCGCCCCGGTGGGTCGGCCTCCAGAACTACGGCATCCTGTTCCACGACTTCGTGTTCTGGCAGTCGCTGAAGGTGTCCGCGATCTACACGGCGCTGAGCGTGCCCCTGGGGATCGTATTCTCGCTGTTCATCGCGATCCTGCTCAACCAGAAGGTGCCCTTCCTCGGGGTGTTCCGGACGCTGTTCTTCCTGCCCTCGGTCATCCCGTTCGTCGCGGCCACCCTGCTGTTCATCTGGATCCTCAACCCCGCGTTCGGCATCATTGATTTCTTCATCCGTGCGTTCGTGGGGCCGAACGGCCTGATCCCGCTGGGGATTGATGGCCCGCAGTGGTTCCAGGACCCGTTCTGGGTGATCCCCGCCTTCACGCTGATCTCGCTGTGGGGCTTCGGGTCCTCGATGCTGATCTACCTCTCGGCGCTGCAGGGAGTGCCGACCGCACTGTATGAGGCGGCGACGATAGATGGCGCGGGCTACTGGAAGAGGTTCTGGCACGTCACGCTGCCGATGATCTCGCCGGTGCTGCTGTTCACGTTCATCACCGGGATCATCGGCTCGTTCCAGACGTTCACGCAGGCGTGGGTGGTCAACGGGGGCACGGGGTCTCCCGCGTACGCCTCGATGTTCTACGTGCTGTATCTGTTCGTGAACGCCTTCCGCAACTTCGCCATCGGCACGGCGGCGGCCCAGGCGTGGATCCTGTTCATCGTGATCCTCGTGCTCACGATCCTCGCGCTGTGGGTCTCCAGGCGATACGTGTACTACGAGAGCGAAGAGGGTGGCGCGTTCTAGCGCCGAGCGAGAGAGGTTACGCAGATGGCAGAGCTGACAGAGACTCAAGCCTACACCGGGAAGCGCGGGGTAACCGGGCTCTGGTCCAACCAAAAGTTCCAGCGCGGGCTCATCACCGCGGTGGCCACGTTCCTGTGCATCCTCGGAGTGGTGGTGATCATGTTCCCGGTGGCGTGGATGATCTCCACCTCGCTGAAGACGGAGGCGGCGGCGCTGCAATTCCCGCCGCAGTGGATACCGAAGCCCGCGGTCTGGCACAACTACTGGGTCGCGCTCACGTCCAACCCGTTCGGCATCTACTTCAAGAACAGCATGCTCTACGCGATCACCGTGATGGTGCTGCAGACGCTGTCCTCGGCGCTCGCAGCCTACGGGTTCGCGAAGCTGCGCGCACCCGGCAAGAACCTGATCTTCCTGTTCGTGCTCGCGACGCTGATGCTGCCCTACGAGGTCACGCTCATCCCGCAGTACGTGATGTTCGCGAAGATGGGCTGGCTGGACAGCTACAAGCCGCTGATCATCCCACAGATCTTCGGGGCGTCGTACTCGATCTTCCTGCTGCGCCAGTTCATGCGAGGCATCCCGCGCGACTACGAGGAGGCGGCGCTGATAGACGGCGCGAGCTACTTCTCGATCTGGTGGAGGATCATCCTGCCGCTGTCCATGCCCGCGCTGGGAGCGGTCGCGATCATCACCTTCATGTGGCACTACAACAACTTCATGGGGCCTCTGCTGTACATCAACTCGCGCCTGCTGTACCCGGTGCAGCTCGGGCTGCAGCAGTTCCAGGCCCCCCACGGAGGCACGGAGTACAACCTGCTGATGGCAGCCTCGCTCGTCACGATCCTGCCACCGGTGATCGTCTTCTACTTCGCGCAGCGCTTCTTCATCCAGGGCATCGTCATCAGCGGCGTGAAGGGCTAAGGAGGTGCGTACGGTGAACGGAGTGTGGAGCCGGAGGATGACGCGCCGGGACGCCCTGAAGGCGATGGCACTCGGAGCCGCGGCGCTCGCCTACTCCGCGTGTGGAGCGGGCGGCGGGGGCAGCGCCTCGGGGAAGATACGGCTCGTCTGGATGGTGCGCAACGACCCGGTGGAGAACCCGTGGGAGCGGGACGTCGTCATACCGCAGTTCGAGAAGCGCAACCCGAACATCTCGATCGAGCTGCTGAGCATCAACCAGGACGATATCGCGGTGAAGCGCCAGGCGATGCTCGCCGCCAAGGAGCCCCTGCACGTCTGGTCGCCGAACTGGGGAGGTGACGGCTTCGGCAGCGACCGCGTGCGCGGGCTGCTCCAGAACCTCAGCCCGCTCATGCGGCGCAGCCACTTCGACACCGGGAGGTTCATCCCCGGCCTGCTCGACATCTACAGCGCGAACGGCAACCAGTACGGCATCCCCCAGCTGACGGTCGGCAGCTACACGATATACAACAAGAAGCTGTTCGACGAGTCGGGTGTGGACTACCCGCCCACGGACTGGGACGACGAGTCGTGGACGTGGGAGAAGTTCATCGAGACCGCCAGGAAGCTCACGAAGAACTACGGCAGCGTGGACAAGGGCCAGTACGGCGCGACGGTGAGCGTCATAGACAACGACCTCGAGTCGCCGCCGCGCATCTGGGGGCAGAACGACGTGTGGCCGAAGGACGCGTTCAAGACGGGCTTCGCGACCCACGTCACCTGCACTGACGAGCGCTCGGTCGCCTCGTACCAGGCGTTCCACGACATCGTGTTCAAGGAGAAGGTGGCGCCGAGCCCAGCGATCGTCTCGGCGCTGGCGAACCTCGGCGGCACGATGCCGTCCGGCAAGGTGGCGATGGAGATCCAGGGCGGCTGGGACCTGTGGGTGCTCAAGGGCCAGATCAGCGACCCCAACGGGTTCTGCATAGGCATCGCGCCCATTCCATTCGGCGCGCCGGGCGCGAAGCTTCGCTCGGTCACGTTCACCGATCCGTGGTCCATCACGAACGGGCTGTCCGAGAGATATCTCGACGCCTCCTGGAAGCTCGTCGAGTTCCTCGTCTCCCCTGAGCAGGCGCGGATCTACATGGAGAAGACGGGTACCCCTCCCGCGCAGAAGGAGCTGCTGCCCGACTACTACAAGATCTTCGAGAAGTGCATGAAGCCCGAGGACATGAAGACGACGTTCGAGGGTGCGTTCACGCACGGTCGGGAGTCCTCGAACCACCTGATAGTCAAGTGGGACGAGCTGAACCAGATCTGGTCGAACAACTTCGACCCCTTCTTCTCGGGTGCGAGCAGCCGGGCGGCGGACATGCTACAGACGGTGGAGTTCCAGACGTCGAACAAGCTCCAGGAGATCAGGGCCGAGTGGAAGCCTGCGCAGGCGTGAAGTTCATCACCTCGACGTCGCACACGGGGCGGTAGCCGATCCGCTGGTAGATCGCGTTCGAGGTCGGATTGGCGAGGTCGGTGAACAGGAAGCAGTACCTGCGGCCCTGGTCGAGCAGGCGCTGACTGAGCTCGGCCACGCACGCGCTGGCGTAGCCCCTGCCGCGCAGCTCTGGCGGCGTGTACACCGGGCCGATGCGTATGCCGTGGGGGGTGGGGCCACCGTACCCGGCGAGCGAGACCGGGCCGTCGTCGTCCCACAGCACGAGACCCGAGCTCGTGCCCCGAAGGCGAGCCTCCACGGCATCCTTGGCATCCCACGCGTCCCCCTTGCCCAGCGCCTCGCGGCCGAACGCCTCAAACCAGCGCACCAGGAGCTCGCGGTCCGCCTCCGCGGCGTCGCGCAGCCTACCCGGCACGCCCCGCACGGGCTCCACCCTCTCGAGCTGGTAGATGCGCTCGGCCATCCTGAGCTCGTGCCCCTGTCCGGTGAGCGACCGCCACAGATCTGCGAACCGGCGCGCCTCGTCCGAGGGACCCGACACTCCGGGCAGGGAGCCGAAGGTATCCTGGGCGTCGCGCGCGATGAGCTCGAGCGCCTCCGGGTGCGCGGTCATCGAGAGCACCAGGTTGTGGGGCGGGGTCCGAAGCGCCACAGCGACCACATCCGAGCCCTCGTCGACCGACGCGAGGTAGGGCGGCTCGGGGTAGCGGCCGGGGTCTGAGACGAGCACGCTCGCGAGGCCGAGCAGCAGGTTGTGCTCCGCCTCCCTGGCCTCCAGGAACGGCTCGGTGTGATCCCGAAACTCCGCCGGCGAGTCGAATCGTACCAGCCTCACCAGTCGCCTCCCTCCCGCCGCTCCACGCGGATACGGCAGCCGAATTCTAACATCCGGCGTGCACCGGCCGCACGCCAGCGAGCCGACGTGGCACCCATCTTGCGCCCGAAGAGGTATCGGCGGGTCACGCAACGGCCTGCCGGGAGGTGAGTGCAATGGGCTCGAAGGAAGCCAGGAAGAAGATCGAGGAGGCTCGCGAGCGCATGCTCGAGGGCGAGGACACTCCCTGGCTGGATCGGGAGACCCACCGGGGCGAGGAGCCCCGCGTGAAGGACGGAGGCGTGACGCCCGACATCGAAGCGGACGCCACCGAGCATCGAGGCAAGGAGAACACCGCCGGGGCGTTCGGCAAGCAGAAGGGCACTCCGGACGAGTGGCGACACGGAGACGACACCAGGGACAAGGCCATCGAGCAGATGGAGGGCGTGGTGGACGAGGGCTGACCCCTCGACACGGATCTCCATCCCTCTTCGGTAGAGATGGGCCAGGCGCCAAGAGCGCCTGGCCCATCCGTATCTGCGCGTCCGCGCGGCAGTCAGCCCGCGGCCTCGAGGTACCGGCCGCCTCGGGCCACAGCAAGCCCTCCAAGCGTCTCCGGCACGAGCAGGACGAGCAGGAGCGCGAGCGGAGCCATCCACCCGCCCGTCGCCTCGTGCAGCGCCCCGATCAGTACCGGCCCGATCGCCGCGACGAGGTACCCCGCGCACTGCGCGAAGCTGGAGAGCACCTCCGTCTGCTCCGGGCGCCGCGTGCGCAGCACGACCAGCGTCAGTGCGAGAGGGAAAGTACCGCCCAGGCCGATCCCGAGCAGGGCCACCGATACGTAGGCTGTCTGCTCCGGCCAGACGAGGATGCCCAGGAACCCGAGCGCGGTGCAGGCGATCAGACCCAGGAGGTAGACCCGCTGGTCCCGGCTGCGGGCGGCGAGCACGGGTATCGCGAGCGACATCGGTATTCCCAGGACCATCGAGATCGAGAGCAGGATGCCGGAGGTTGCGGGGTCGAAGTGATGCTCCCGGAATATCGAGGGCAGCCAGGAGAGGGTGACGTAGTAGTCGAGCGACTGCAGACCGAACAGCATCACCACCTGCCAGGCGAGCGGATCGCGCAGGATCGCCGCGTACCTAGCTCCGGCGCCGATGCCCCCGTTCCTTGGGAAGGAGCGCAGTCGAGGCAGCCAGATGACCGCCGCGACCACAGCGGGCAGGGCCCAGAACCCGATGCCGCCCCTCCATCCCCTTCCGATCGCGTGTTCGAGCGGCAGGGTCGCGCCCGCGGCGAGCGCGGCGCCGATAGCAAGCGCCGTCGTGTACAGGCCCGTGGCGAGCCCCGCGTGCGAGGGGAAGTCCCGCTTCACCAGCGCGGGCAGCAGCACGTTCGTGAGCGCTATGCCGACGCCCGCGATCACCGTGCCGGCCAGCAGGGTGAGTGCGGAGGGCCCGAGCCGGAGCACGATCCCTCCGGCGATCGCGATGAGGGACACCAGGAGCGTGGGCTCCACTCCGAACCGCCGCGCGAGCACCGGCGCGAGCGGGGCCATCAGGCCGAAGCAGAGCACGGGGATGGTCGTGAGCGCGCCCGCGAGGGCGTCCGACAGGTGAAAGGCATCCGCGAGCTGTCCGAGCAGCGGCGAGACGCTCGCCAGGGCAGGTCGGAGGTTGAACGCGATCAGCGCGATGCCCAGCCCGATCCAGAGGATAGCGCCGGGCACACGCGTCCGCGTGTCTGTCTTGTCGGCTACGGGCGACGGACGCTCGGGATGGAGGTCCTGCTGAGACTCATCGCGCGCGGGAGCTGTCACGCACCCATTCTAGCAGTCCCACCACCGGCCCTGCCCTCGTGCCGGGCCAACGAATCGCTGGCTCGCTTTCATCGTCTCGGGTTGGCCGAAGGGCGGGCCCTGCATCAGCACGACGATCGTGTGTGATGGCCGGCGGAGCCGGAGTCGTGAGATAGCCGGGGCTCCATCGTCCGAGACGTGCTACAATGCGGCCCGTCGGAGGTGTTGATGAGAACACGATAGTCAGGGTGCCCCGGCACCGCCCCACCCGACCACCTCTCCCGCTGTCCCGGTAAGCTCAACCCTTCGGACAGCGGGAGAGGGAGCACGAGCGGCTCCTCCTCTCCCGTCGCGATCGAAACGATGGGAGCGGTCTTCTCGTGCGCAGATTCAAGCGTGGTTTCTCAACGTTTTCCGGCTTCGGCCTCACCCCGCCCCTGGGCGCGCTGCTCGCGGGGCAGCTCATCTCCTGGACTGGCAACAGGCTCTATCAGGTCGCCCTGCCCCTGCTGATCATCCACGAGTTCGGCGTGGGGCTCCCGCTCGGCGTCGTGCTGGCCGTCCGCACCGCGGCGCGCATCGCCGTGGGGGCGTGGGCCGGCGCCCTCGTGGACAGGTACCCCCGCAGGCGCTTGATCGCCGTGGCGAACCTCGCGGCCGCGGCCGTCGTCGCGCTCGTCCCGCTCGCTCGCGACCTCGTGTACCTGTACGTGCTGAGCACGGCGCTCGGGGTGGTGGACGCGGTGATGAGCCCGGCGAACGCCGCGCTCCTGCCGGAGGTCTTCCCGAGGCGCGAGCTTCAGAAGGTAAACGCGGCGCAGGAGGTGCTCGACGCGGTGAGCAACCTGGCGGGACCGGGGCTCGCGATCCTGCTCGTCACCCAGCTCGGGGCGGGCAGCGCCATCGCGGCCGACGCCGTCTCCTTCGTCCTGGTGATACCGACCCTGCTGGCCCTTGAGCCTCGCGAGGCGTATCGCGGGAGGCTCGAGGCTCGAGGGGACGTTCCCCTCGGGGAGGTGTGGCGTGTCCTGCGCGACGATCCCCTGCTCTCTGCTCTGCTCCTGGCGAACGCCGCGTTCACGCTCGCGCTCTCGGTCCTGTCCGGGCTGTACGCCCCTTTCGCGCTGCGGGCGCTGGGCTCGGGGGAATGGGGGTACGGCCTGCTCGTGATCGCCTCCGGCCTCGGCGCCCTCGCGGGGGCGCTGCTCGCCCCGCGCCCCGCCTCGAGGC
>CADDYR010000083.1 GCA_902810765.1 Chloroflexota bacterium | reverse complement strand
AATGGCAGCGGAGTCGTCGTACCAGGCGTACATGCGGGTTCACCCCCGCGTGCGCGGGGATAATAAGGCGAAGAAGCAGATATGGAGGCTCGACGACGGTTCACCCCCGCGTGCGCGGGGATAATACTGACCTTTACCCTTGATTCTCCTCGATCTCCACCAGCACCAACCCCTCCAAGTCCACCACCCGCCTCGTCGTATCCCCCCAGAACCGCACGCCGAAGCCCTGCTCGCCGTCCGAGCTGTAGATCAGCATCCCGGCCCCACCCCGCATGCTCGAGCACGCGTACTCCCACAGCTTGTCCCTGACCAGCGCCGAGAGGGTGCCCACGAACACGCCCGCACGCGGCTCGAGCATCCAGCGGGTCAGCTCTCCTCGCAGGCTCGTCGGCACCCTCTCCAGGATCATCACCGTCATCCCCCGCCACCTCCTCCGTCCGCCAGATTCACGCCGCCCTGAATGGCCGCCCCAGCCGGGTCCCACAAACCTCCGGGCAGCGCCTCGTCGGAGTCGAAGTCCCCGAGGGGCAGCGACTCCGATTCCTCATCCACGGAGAGCGCGTAGGCGATGTCCTCGACCACGCGGGCCATGAGGCGTTGCCGTGCGAACTCGTCCCGGCACATCTTCCTGACCCGGCTCTCGAGCTGACCACCCTCCTCCGCCACTGCGCGGAAAGCCGCTGGCACCGTGACGTCCGCCTTGTAGAGATCGGCGATGTCGTACACGAATGACAGCATCTTGCCTGTGTGGATGAAGCCGAGCGCGGGCGAGTAGCCAGCCGACACGACCGCCGCGTGACAGACACCATACAGACAGCTGTTCGCGGCCGAGAGGGCGCGGTTCACGGGGTCCGCGCCCTCCCACCTCTCGCGCTTGTACGACCTGCCGCGCCACTCCACGCCCGTCTCGCGGCTCGCCCTCGCGTAGCTCTCCCGGACTCGTATCCCCTCCTTGCCACGAATCTGCCGCAGAGTCAGGCCGGGGTCGAGGGGCTCGGGGAACCGCATCTCGTACATCCGCCTTACCACGCGCAGGTGCAGGTCGCGATCCATGCACAGCCGAGCCTGGTGCAGCAGGTTGCGGGCGGAGCGCGTCTCTCCGAGCCCCTGCGCGTAGGTCCTCACCCCCTGCTCGCCCACCCACAGCACCGAGCACCCGTTCTCGGCCAGCGCGCGCATCGCGGCGTGCGTCACCGACGTGCCCGGTCCGAGCATGAGCAGGGCGAGCGACGCGCACGGCACCGGGATCCTTCCCCGGACATCGTGGATGGCGATCGCCTTGGCATCCTGGTCCACCTTGCAGTGCTCGACGTACAGGTAGCTCCAGCTGTCCCGTATCTTGGGCAGAATGTGCAGGTCCTTCATCGTTCTCTCCCTCGCTACCGGTCGGGAGCCACGGAGAGGAGCCCGAAGCCGTATGCTTTGCCGCTGCCGATGCCCTCCACCAGAGCCTTCCGGAAGCGCTCGGCGTCGGTGACGCGCAGCCTCCCGTCGAAAAGCACCGAGCCGAACGTGAGCCTCCTCCCATCCATGCCTCCCGCACCCTTTCTTCCGTACGTCTTCGGGCCGGGCGCCGCCTGCACGTCGAGCACGCCGTCGTGTCGGGCCTCGTAGCTTATGAGCTCGAAGCCGGCCAGCGTGCCCTTGCGGCAGAGCCAGGCAAGCTGGTCCTCCTCGCGCTGCAGCTCGACCCGCTTGCCCTTCCAGCGCTCGTGCCCCGGCTCGCCCGTGTTCCAGACCCTCTTCGTCGGGTTCGCCCGCAGTCTGAACCGCAGGATCGTCCCGTTCCGCAGCTTGCCGTAAGCCTCGTCCACCCGCTTGCACACGGGATTCTCCTCGGAGTCGAGAAGGTAGCCATCGGGCAGCCGGGACCAGTCGGGTCGGACGCTCGACTGCACGATCACCCCGACCCCGCTGCGCCGGTCGGGCTCCAGCCGATACAGGATCCCGAAGTAGTCGCGCGCCCCGGTGCCC
This sequence comes from Chloroflexota bacterium, assembly GCA_902810765.1. Lineage (GTDB taxonomy): Bacteria > Chloroflexota > Chloroflexia > Thermobaculales > Thermobaculaceae > CADDYR01. The sequence goes on along the minus strand of CADDYR010000083.1, from coordinate 12,399 downwards.
GCCTCCGAAGGCGCCTGGGGAAACGCGGACAGGAGCGTGCGGTGCATGCTGTGGCAGTCGGCTAGGTCATGCATCACAGCGCGGCTCCTGGGATCGAGCAACAGCCTCGAGAGATAAGTCATGTCGCGTCCTCCTCGCTCACGCCCGCCCCGACAGGGCGGTCCACGAACTCCATCCTCACGTAGCGCAGGCCGAACCGGCGGTTGCCGATCTCGAAGGACACCGGCTGGTCCATCCTGACCTCCGGCGACGTGCCTGGCTCGGCTTCGAGCACGAGGCGCAGCCTGTCCGGCCCCTTTTCGGGCCACGGGTAGCTCTTCAGCGCATCCACGAGCGAGTCCTCGCGCAGACCGGGGCCGAGCGGTGGCTCGTCCGGCAGGCGCACCGGACAGCCCGGCACGAAGGACTTGCGGCCGAGGAACAGCTGCCACCTGGGCCGCGCGAGGGCCGCATCGAGCTCTCGGAGCAGAGCCTCCTGCTGCTCGTCTGCCGCCTCGAGACCTACGAGGAAGCTCGCGTCGGCCAGGTAGTAGCGAGTGGACACAACCGTTCCCCCTACCTTGCCGTCGCTCTTCGCGACCCCATAGGTGTCGCCCTTCAGGTGGATACCACCTGCGGTGTGGTAGTCGCTCTCCAGCCGGCCCTCCCGGTCCACCCTCACGCCCATCCTGAGCGCCGCGAGGTCGTGCACGGGCTCGGTGCGCGGTCTGCCGAGCGCCGCACAGAGCAGCCCCACGACTCCGCTCTTCGACGGCTCGCGACCGGTGTCACGGATGGTGAAGCGGCTCTGCGTGCCCCAGGACTGCATCGGCCCCTCGAGCCTCAGCAGCAGCGTGCTCATGCCGACCTCCCCTCCCCGTTCGAGATCACGTCCATCACGTTCGACACGAGGGAGTCGACGTCTTCGACCCTCGCGTCCGCCAGGTGCTCGAGCCCGTCGCCGTCCAGGCACGCCACCCATCGGCCGATGATCCCCCGCGTGCCGTACATCGTCGTGAGCCTGTGCCAGTAGTCGTCCAGTGCCCGCGCGGACGCCCCGACCAGGTCTCCGTCTCGTCGCGGCTGCACGGGCCTGACGAAGGCGTTGGCGAGCGACCAAGTGCCGGACTCCCGCACCACCGTGAACACGAGCGAAGGCGGGTTCTGCGCGGCCATGCTGTTCTGCTTGCCCGTCGGCACCGCGCTGATCGAGGCCAGCAGGAAAGCCTCTACGGTCTTGCGCGCGAGCTCCTCGTCGCCGTCGAGGTTCTGTTGCAGCTGTTCGAGGTCCACGTTCGCGTATCGGTAGTAGCAGGCGGAGTTGAACTCGACGGTGCCCATCATGCCCGCGCCGGTCTCCTCCTTCGGGTTGAGGTCGTCCACCGCCGTGTAGAAGTCGAACTCCGTGCTCACCTTGTGCGTGGAGATCGCGTGGGCCACCTGGCTCGCCGCATGCACGTTCTTCTCCGGCAGGTCGGCTAGCATGCGCCCGAACAGCGCGAGGTCGGCTGCCTTGCCTCCGTTCAGCCGCTCGGCGAGCTCGTTGACGATCTCCTTCGGGGCCGCGGCCTTGCCTGCCTTCTTCGCGTCCCGGGCGCTGACCCTGCCGCCCTCCGCCGATCGAGTCGGGATGGCCGCCCTCAGTTCGTCCCAGTGCCGATCACAGATCTCGGCGATAGCCGCGATCTCGGAGGTGCCAAGGAACAGCAGGTACTCCGTGAGGCCATCATCCACCTTCAGTCCGAGGCCGCCCAGCAGAAGCTGCGCTATCGCCCGAGCCTCCTCCGGATCCCTGCCCCGGGCGGCGAGGCTACGCACCGACTCGTCGACCACCCGCTTCGTGCGCTCCGCCAGGTTGTCCTGGGGCAGAAGCAGCTGCTCCTCGAAACTTCTGCGGATGGCGCGCTTGAGGCACTGGCTGGATATGCGCGCCCTGCGGTAGCCGCCAAACTCGCAGTCCTTCGGCGAGCCGGTGTCGTCCCGGTTCAGGTTCGAGGGTGCGAAGTTCTGTAGCATATGCATCTCGACGATCATCCCTGGTCCTCCTTTGTGTATTGTCATTCCCGTTCTGATCCACCTGTGGCCGAAGCCGCCAGCTCCGATGCCCTGTCCCCCCAGTACGCCCGTGCCCACGCCCGCTGCACCGGCCGCTCGTCGCGATCCCAGCGCTGCATGTCCCGGAGAAGCCGAAGCCAGTCTATGGGCACTTCCTCGGACTTAAGCAGGCTGACGGCGGAGCGCAGGTGCTCGGGCAGGTCCTCCCAGTCGCAGCTCAGGAGCGCGACGAACCGCCTCTCGATGCTGCTGCTCTCCCTCATCGCGGACAGCCTGGCGAACGAGGCTCCCAGGTTCGTCGCGTCGCGCTCCGAGCCGTCCGCGCGCCAGCTTCCCTGATGCAGCGCGAAGAGCGACGCGATCAGGAAGTACGCGTCCTGGCGCCACTCCTCGTCGGGCAGGAAGGGCACGACGTACGGGTACATCTCCGGGACCTCCCCCGGCCTCCTGCCCAGCCCCCGCCTGAGCGCGGCCAGCGCTCCCAGATCCTCGCGCTCGACCAGCCCCTCCAGGAAGCCGATGAACGCCTGTTCCCTATTGCCTGGTGAACTCATGCAACTCCTCCTTGCTTGTTCCCTCTGCCTGCTCGACAAGTGGCACGGTCCGCGACAGCCCGCGGTTGAACGTCCTCTCAGCCTGGGCAACCGCGCGGAGGGCACGCGCCGAGGTGCCCAGGTCGTTCGTGACCTCGCGGAACGTCTCCCACGCCGCCGTGCGCACGGTCCGCATCCACGCCGGAACGAGCCTCGTGCCGTACTCGCCCTCCTCGTCCACGTCCTGGGCGAGGTCGACCAGGAACCTCCTGAACTCTGTGTCGAGCCGCGACCAGTACAGCCTCTCCGGCGCGAGGTGCTCGCACAGCTGCCTGAGCGCTTCCCGGTCGGGCTCGCGCTCCTCGGAGGTCGTGAGGAGCGAGCGCGCCAGCACTTGTATCGGTCGTGGAACCGTCCTCGCGCCGTCCTCGGTCCTCACGCTGTCGTAGCCCGTCCTGAAGAGCGTGCTCGTCTCCTCGGCGACGTCGAGCGCGACGCGCAGCTTGTCCAGGAGCTTGTCGTTGGAGAGGTATTCGAGCGGCAGCGGCAGCCTCTCGTGTCGCCAGAGCAGCACGTTGGCTCGATCGGTGGTCATGCCGTAGAGGTCCAGCGGCAGCGTCTGTGACCTTTCGACGTGTCCATCGAACGCGAGATCGTTCAGCCAGTCGAGCACCTTCGGCCTCTGCCGTTCACCCGAGACCGACTGGAACAGAGCGAGGCTGTCGCGCCAGACCGCACGACCCTCCTGGAACCCGATCGCGGGCCACGGATCCTCGCCGGGTCGCGTGTTCCGCACGAAGGCCAGCATCGTCTCTCTGCCGTACCGCTCACCCGCCTCCGGGAACTGATAGCCCTTCATCAGCACCACGCGTCGCACGACTGTGCAGCCCCTCTCGTCCATCTCGGGAATGAGCCGGACCCGGCGGCTCTGCCACGTCAGCAGGTCGAGGTATCCCCTCGGGTGCCTTTCGGCCGCCTGTGTCTCGGCGTCCAGCTCCCAGGCCGGAGCGTCGTCCGCCTCCGAAGGGAACGGAAGCTCGTCCTCAGGAGAGTAGCGGATGAGGTTCAGCATCAGAGTCTCGAACAGGTTGTTGCCACGGACGAGGGTGAGCGCGCTCTTCGTCAGTGGCGATGCATCGGCATACTTGTAAGGATTGGCGCTCTCTCCGTGACGGCTGCGATACGAGACCAGCCCTCCGACCGAGAACGACTGGCAGGCCAGCAGATAGCGGGCGGCCGTGTCCGGAGAGAACCGCAGGTCACTGAACGCGGTGGTGTGGTCGAACAAGGTGGCGTTGTTGCCCGAGGAGAGCTCGGTCGCCAGCTTCGACACCTGCACCGCGTACTCCGGCTCGAGACTTGCGACCTGATAGAACGGGTGCCGCTCGTCGAACAAGTCGAACCGGTCGTGCCACCGATCGAGGTATCCGTCGAGTGCATCGAGGTCCCACGAGCCCCGCACCCACATCTCGGCCCAGTCGCTCTCCGTCTGCGGACCGAAGTTGCGGTGCAGGATCGCGAGCAGCAGCCTGTGCAACGCCACCGTGATCAAGGGCGACGGGTCCGAGATCGCCTGTATGCCTGGAGCAGCCACCAGGACCTCTCGCAATCCGAGCAGCCTGGGCTCCTCGCTGCCCCGTACTATGCAGGGGATCCAGGATTGCTCGATCAGATCAAAGCTCGCCATACACCTCCTCCTTTCCCTGTGTCCCATCCTCGACCACGAGCCCCAGCTCTTCGTCGAGCCTGAGCCGATACTTGTCCATAACCGCGGCGCCGGCGGCGTCGAGAGCGATCAGGCGATGACCGCGCAGCAGCGGCGACTTGAGCCAACCCGACGGCGTGTCCTCCCTAATGAGCTGATACGCGATCCGCCTGTCCGTTATCGTGACCGAGCGCTCCAGCAAATGCCTTGCGAGCCGAATGTCCGGTCTCTGCCTGGGGTCAACGATCTGCGTCCCCCGCAGGTCCAGACTCAGCCCCTCTCCCGCGCTGTACAGGCAGACCACGGGCACGGACAGCTCGATGAGCCTCGTCAGCGCCTGATGAGCGGGATGAAGGTCGGGGGCATCCTCCTCGCGGGGATGCCCCATCACCTCCGCGAGGTGGCCCCGGAAGCCGGGCCAGCGGATGTAGCGGATCTTCGCCTCCTGCTCCTCGTCCTCGATCGCCCTTTCCAGCTCCGACCTGGTCTCCTCCCATCTCGCCCTCAGCGCGGCGCCGAGGTCGTCGGGGCAGGGGCGGTCGTCGTACACGGCCTCGACGATTCCCTCGACGTCGCCGGGGATCGCGATGCTTCCACGATCGCGCAGCTCGAGCCAGGAGCGCAGCAGCACGTGCGCCTCGTACACCGCCTCCGTGCCCCGGTCGAACTCCGGCACGCCGCCCCCGGCAACGCGAGGAGAGCAGATCCACAGGGTAGGGCGAGCGAGACGCTCCGGCCTTGGCCGCTCGTGGCGGTGCAGCCGCCCTGCGCGCTGCAGCACCAGATCTGCGGGCGCGAGGTCGGTCACCATCAGGTCGAAGTCAAGATCCAGGCTCTGCTCGATGATCTGAGTCGAGACCAGGACCAATCTGCGCGGCCGCTCGGAGGAGTCCTTCCCGAACCTGCGCAGCGCCCGCTTCTCGCGAACGTCGCGATCCCTAAACAGGTAGCGCGCGTGCAGCAGGTCCAGCTCCGCCTCTTCGAAGTACGGCTTGAGTGCCTGATACACCTCCTGCGCACGCCGCACGGTGTTGCATACCACCGCCGCGCACCCGCCGTCCGATAGCGCCTCGCGCAGCCTCCCCCCGAGTGGGAACGCGCCTCCCCGCGAGCCTGGCAGGCTGCCATCGACCCACTCGAGCGTCACGGAGCGGGCCATCATCTCCGAGGTCCCCACGTGGCGCTCGCCCGAGCCATCCTCGGCGCTCCAGGCGATGCGGGGATATCGCGCTCCGGACGGGGGATGCGAGAGCTCCCAGCCCGCGCCGAGAGCGTACGCCTCCAGGAGCTGCTCGCGTCGGGCGCGCGGCAGAGTCGCCGAGAGCAGCACCACCGAGCACCCCAGCGCTCCGAGCCACTCGAGGAGGCGGGAGAGCAGCGTGGTCATGTAGGTGTCGTACGCGTGCACCTCGTCCACGATCACGGTCTTGGAGGCGAGCCCGAACAGCCTCACGAACAGGTGCCGGGTCTGGAGCACCGCGAGCAGCACCTGGTCCACGGTGCCGACCCCGAATGGCGCGAGCAGCGACCTCTTGCGGGCCGTGAACCACTGGGCCGCGACGACGTTCGCGGGAGCTCCGTCGCTGCCCAGCGGCCCCTCGATCCCCTCGGGCACGAACGGTCCGTGACCGGACCTCTGAAGCTCCTCGAACTCGGCGGAGAGCGAGGCGTGGCCGTGGATGAGCTGCAGGTTCACCACGCTCTCGGGGTAGCGGCTCTTCAGGAAGTCCCTCACCCGCGTGAACATCTGGTCGCTCGTGGCCGTCGTGGGCAGCGCGAAGTAGCAGCCCCGCTGGCCGAGCGTGACGCACCAGTGGTCGGCGAGGTACATCGCGGCCTCCGTCTTGCCCTCGCCCATCGGAGCCTCGACGATCACCATGCCGGGACGGTCCAGCCTCCGGGCGAGCTCGATCGTCGCCGCCTGTACAGGTCGGGGCTCGCCGTGGATGAACGGGAACATCTGGTGGAAGGACACGTGTCGCCCCGCTGGGTTCCAGCCGAGCCACCCCAGGTCATTGAGCGCCGCCAGCGCGCGCTCCTCCGCCCTGCCCGCGTACTCCTCGAGGTCCACCTCCGGGACGAGTCTCGCGTCCCGGGCCTCGTGCGGGAAGTACTCCTCGTTCGAGCCGATCCAGTCGGCGACCGAGACCAATCCTGCGAGGAACATCGCGGCCGAGTTGCCGAGTCGCGCGGGCGCGGTGTCCCCATGCACTTCGAGCGCCGTTGCGAGGCGCTTGACCAGGTCGAGACGCACATCGTCCCACCGCCCGGTTCCGACGCCATCGCGCGACAGATCCTGCACGTCGCCGCTCGTGGGGATGACGCCGTGGTGACCGCCCACGGCCATGCCCACCCGGGTCGCGAGGTCGCCCGGCAGACCGAACTTGGCACGCAGCACCTCTCGCAGGATCTTCGTCGAGATCGTGCCGTGAGGATTCTTTCCCACCAGCGCCGTATCCGCGTACCGAAGCCTCGCCTCTTGGAGCCTTGCCCGCACGATGTCCAGCCCCTCTCCCCTGAGCTGTAGCTGGAAAGCCGGCGACGCCTTGCCGATGTCATGCAGCCCCGCCCAGAACGCCACCCAGCGCCCCGAAGACTCCTCGCCTACGCCAAGTGCATCAGAGAGCCAGCGCCGCCCCGAACCCGGTATCACCTCGCGCCAGAGCGCGCGGGCCACCTGGGCAACGTCGAGCATGTGGCACAGGAGCGGATGATACGTTGGAGGCTCTCCGCCGTTCCACTTCGCCCAGAGCGCCCACGTCGCCTCGGTGCCGCCAAACGTCGCCATCTCAGCCCCCTCCCCACCGTCGCGCGGATGCACAATCTTACTCCCAAACCTGTATTTGCGGGGACTGTATCAGGAGGCTGTGCCACCTAGCCTGTCATACGGATTCCAGATGGTGAGTCTGTCATTCCGAGGCCGAAGGCCGAAGAATCTATCGAGCCTCTCCACGAGGCATACCCTTCAGATCCTTCGCTTCGCTCAGGATGACGGGCGTGGGTGGCATCAGGATGGCAACCTGTAGGCGTTCACTCGGAATCCGTATCACCGATGACTCCTACCGATTCCGGGTGGACACTTATCCAACGTCATCAGGAGCCACCAGAAGTATCTGGAGGGAGGACGCGGCAAAGCCTCCCGGACAGATTCTTCGGCCCTTCGGGCCTCAGAATGACATTCAGTAGAGGGGACCTCGGAATGACAGGCTCATTACCCGGGTTTGGTATCAGCCGAGCAGAGATAGATCCGGATCGGGACGAGCTGGGCCGTTATGTCACATTCGTCGGGCTCGGCTCGCGAGCCTATCCACGATGAACCGCTCGGCCTCGGCGATGTTCACCGAGACCGCGATTCGCGTGCGGGAGGGCTCCTCCGGCAGGGGCGTGCGCGCGAGGGTAGCAGCAGTGCTGTGCGTGCCGGCGAGCTCGACGTCCACGCGAGCCTCCACCAGCTCCACCAGGTCCGGCCTCACGACGGTCGCCGCGGCGAGGGGATCGTGCAGGTACGTGAAGCCCCGCGCGCCGAAGGGCGGATACAGCTCGATCTGCCGGGCGACCGCCAGGTCGAGCTCGTCGCCTCCCTGGCGGATGCGCTCGACGTCCTCCGGCCGGATGCGCACCTGTGTAGTCACATCCAGCGGCACGAGCGTGGTGGGCGCGCCGGAGGAGAGCACGATGTGGGCGGCCTCGGGATCGCACCTGATGTTGTGCTCGGCGTAGGGCAGATCGAGCCGCTCGGGTCCACGGACCACCCCTCCCATTATCGTGAGGTGCGCTAGGCTCTCGGCGACCAGAGGCTCGCGCAGTATCGCCATCGCGACGTTCGTGAGCGGCCCTATTGCGATCAGATGTATCTCGCCCGGGCTCTCCATCACCTTCCGTGCGATGAAGTCCGGCGCGGGTTCTGAATCGGGCAGGAGCGCGTCGTCCTCGGGCTCGAGCAGCCCCCTGCCCTCGTGCCCTGCCCAGTACACGGGCACGCGGCCCAGGAGCGGCCTCCGGGCGCCGGTCATCACGGGCACGTGCCCGCACCCGGAGAGACGGAGGAGTTTGAGCACCATTCGGGCCCGCAGCAGCACGTCGCCGTACACGCACGTCACGCCCTCGAGCCGCAGCTCGGGCGAGCGCAGGGTGAGCGCGAGCGCCACGCAGTCGTCCACGTCCGTGCCTATGTCGGTGTCGAGGATCACACGGGTAGCCATCCCTCACTCCACCTCCCGCTCGACGTAGAGTGTCTGGATGTCGCCTCGGCCCATCACGCCCTCGGGCTCGGCGTGCACGGTGCCCGCTCCCCGGAGCGTGAGCCTGTGCAGGCGCAGGGCCCCGCCGAGCACCCTCAGCTCGACCTCGATGCCGTCGGCGTCCGGACGCTGCTCGACCGTGCCCCAGGCATCGCCCGTGGACCAGAACCAGCGCACCGGCATCGTGGAGGCTGCGATCTCGATCTCCTGCTCGACTCCGGAGTAGTGGAATCCCGTGAGCGCGAGCACCGCCGCCCAGCTCGCCATCGCCCGCGCGTAGTGATGGCCGCACTCCGCCTCGTCGAACGGGTTGCGCCTGAGCCCGTCGTAGCGGCTGCGCACGGCCTCGACGATCCGGAGCCCCTCCTGCCCGAGCCCCTCGTACAGCATGTGGACCGCAGCCGTGTACTCGAAGCCGGTCATGACCTCCGTGGCATAGGGAAAGGGCCTCCGGGGCCGCCTGCCCCTGGGGTACGTACACATGAGCATCGCGGGCTCGTCGCCGAGCGCGAAGCTGCGCATGTAGTTGAAGTGCCCACGCAGGCTCGGCTTGAAGTTGTAGCGCATCAGACTGTGGAGAGTGGCATCCACGTGGTCCTTGCGCAGCAGGTAACCCAGCCCGCACACGTGCGCGAAGTATTGCCCGACGAGCTGATCTATCAGGCAGCCGGCGCCGAGCTGGAGGTCCGGATTGGAGAGCTCGCGCGCCCCCATGCTCTCGTGCCTCAGCCCGTCGGCCACATCCTCCTCGCTGCCGGGCGGTAGAATCCGGTGCTCGTAGTACTCGCCGTTGAACAGGTGCTCGTCGAGCCACTCGCTGCCGTGGGCGAAGAGGTCGCGGCACGTGCGCGCGAAATCCTCCTCGCCCAGGTACCGCGCCATCTCCTCCGCCGCCCTGAGCGCCCCGAGGTACCAGGTGCCCATCTGCGGGTTCGGGCCGTAGTACTCGACGTCCATCGTGTTGTGCTGGCAGCCCTCCATCACGCCGTCGCGGTCGGCATCCCAGCCGCCGGGTATCCAGCAGAACTCGAGCGCCCTCTTCGCTTGCGGCCAGAGCGAGCGCAGCATCCCGTCGTCGCCGGAGAGCTGCCAGTCGCGGTAGAGCTTCATCACGCAGCCCATCTGGCCGTCCGCCGCCGCGAGGTGCCAGTCGCGGGCCCGGGCGAGCGGGAGGTGCACCCGGAAGCTCATGAGCCCCCGGTCGTCTGTGGCGTGGACGAGCTCGACCTCCCGCATCGAGCGCGACAGGCTGCCGAAGAGGAAGGCGGTGGCCTGCTCGTAGTTCCAGACGTGGGTGCAGGAGCCGTGGCAGCAGCCCGAGCGGTCGTTGCAGCCCTCCCAGCCGTAGAAGCGGCTGTCGGAGGTACGGAAGCAGGTCTGGGAGCGGAGCGTGCTCAGGTTGAACAGCGCTGCTTCCTTCACGGCGTCGGGCAGGTCGCTTCCGACGAAAGCCGAGACGAACTCGACCGTCTCGGCCTCGAGCCTCGCGAGCTCGGGAAACGTCGTGGTCAGGACGTCCCAGGCGTCGGCGTAGCGGGTGGCGTAGTAGTTGCCGACGCGGTCGCCCTCGGGCCCCTCGCAGGCCGAGCCACCGTCGCAGCAGCCCTCGCTGCTGCCCGGGTTCCAGCTCATCCTGTTCGGGAAGTGCCAGGCCAGGAGGAAGGTGACGCTTGCATCCCCGTCCGGCGGCACCTCGAGGCTGGCTGCGAGAGATGTGGTGGGAGAGTCGGAGGCCGCGTCCCGTTCCTCGAGCCTGCCATCCGAGCTGAAATCGTCCCAGAAGTCGAGCAGCCCTCCGCCCCAGCTCAGCTCGGGCCACGCTGTCCGGTGCGTGACCTCGTGCTCTCCGGTCACGGCGAGCGCGACCGTGCCCCACTGCTCGGCATCGGGGCTCACGCCGTCCGAGCGCATGAACACGCCGCGCAGCCCGTCCGACTCGCGGTACTCGTTCCGGTTGGCCTTCGGCGCCCCGCGCGTGCCGTCCGTGCCCACGAAGTTGCGGAGGCTGCCGCACACGGACGCCGACACGGGGGCGTCGGTGTGGTTCGTGAGCACGAAGCGGAGCGCGGCGAGGGGGATGCCGCTCCTGTCCGGATCGCACGGCACGAGGGGGTTGAACGCCTGAAGCCTCACCCCGAGCGGGACGTCGGGATCGTGGAGCACGACCTGGCCGAGCGGGTAGGCCGTCTCGAATCGGCAGCCGGCGAACCTGGGAAGGCCGTGGTTGGGCACGTGCGAGCCGGTGTCGCCCTCGTAATCCTCCGGCGGGATCTGGCCCTCGAGCGCCCTCGTTACCGGCTCTCCGCCGTGCGGCCGGGCAAAGAGCGCGAAGAAGGCGTTCCCAGGTGTGAATCCCTTGGCGGGGCGATTGACCATCTCCCAGTCCCAGAGGTCGCCACGGCCGCCTAGCGAGACGGTGCCCGTGCCGATGCCCCCCAGGGGCAGCGCGACCCGGCGCAGGCGCGCCCCCTCGTATGTGCACAGCACGGGCCAGGCAGAAGCAACATCCGACTTCATGGAGAATCCCTTCCTGCGATGCGCGCCGTTGGGTGAGCGGAGAGGCTGACCGAGGGCTGACCGGCGTCCGCGGGCCGCGCACGCGGCCGCGGATGCCGGTTCCCGCTCTTCGTCCGGCAGTATACAATGCTGGCGACGGCGCCACAACCGCGCGTCTCGTAACGGTGAGCTCGGGACCTGAGAGGACGGAGATGTGAGCGAGCTGCTGCTCGGGATAGACGTGGGCACGTCGAGCTCGAAGGGCGTGCTGGCGACCCCCGGCGGAGAGGTGGTGGCCCAGGCCGAGCGAGCCCACGAGCTGTCGCTGCCCCGCCCCGGCTGGGCCGAGCACGACCCCGAGGAGGTGTGGTGGCGGGACTTCCTGGCGCTGTGCTCGGAGCTGGTGCCGCGCGCCAGGGGCAGGATAGCCGCGGTCTGCGCGAGCGGCATAGGCCCGTGCCTGCTGGCCGCGGATGCCTCGGGCTCTCCTCTCAGACCCGCGATGCTGTACGGCATAGACACGAGGGCCACGCGCGAGATAGCCGAGCTCACCGAGCGCTACGGCGCCAATAGGATAATCGCCAGGTGCGGCTCCCCGCTCACCACTCAGGCCGTGGGACCGAAGCTGCTGTGGCTCAGACGGCACGAGCCCGAGGTGTGGGCGCGCACGCGCCGGTTCTTCATGGCGAGCTCGTTCATCGTCCAGAGACTGACCGGCGAATACGTCCTGGACCACCACTCGGCGAGCCAGTGCGACCCCCTCTACGATCTCCGCGAGAACGCATGGATCGGGGAGTGGACGGATGAGATCGCGCCGGGGCTCGAGCTTCCGAGGCTGCTCTGGCCGGGCGAGCTCGCGGGCAGGGTGACGGAGGGCGCGTCGCGGCTCACGGGCATCCCTGAGGGCACCCCCGTTGCCGCGGGCACGATAGACGCCTGGAGCGAGGCGGTGAGCGTGGGGGTGCGGGAGCCGGGCGACCTGATGCTGATGTACGGCACGACGATGTTCATCGTCGAGGTGGTCTCCGAGCCCGTGTCGAGCCCGGCGCTGTGGGGCACCGCGGGGGTGTTCCCGGGCACCTACTGCCTCGCCGCTGGAATGTCGGCGTCGGGCGCCCTCACCTCCTGGCTGCGCACCATAGCCGGAAGCCCGAGCTACGAGGAGCTGATCGCGGAGGCGTCGCGGGTGCCCCCGGGCTCGGACGGCCTCGTCGTGCTGCCCTACTTCGCGGGGGAGCGCACCCCCATCTTCGACCCGATGGCCCGGGGGGTCATCTGCGGCCTCACCCTCTCGCACACCCGCGGCCACCTGTACCGTGCGATGCTCGAGAGCACGGGTTACGGGGTGCAGCACATCCTCGAGGCGATGAGGGAGGCCGGCGGAGGGGGC
>CADDYR010000082.1 GCA_902810765.1 Chloroflexota bacterium | reverse complement strand
GGGCGGGGTGCCGGGCGGACGAGGCGGTGATGGTCGGCGACTCCTGGCGGTCGGACGTGCTCGGGGCCGTTCGCGCCGGCAACCGGGCTGTGTGGCTCAACCGCAGGTGCGTGGCCTGCCCTGACCCGGGCCTCGCGAGGGAAATCCGGTCGCTCGAGCCCGTCGAGGACGCGCTACGAGCCCTGGGGCTTGCCGACGCGTGTGCCCGCGAGCTCCAGCACTAGCTCCGCCAGGCGCTACGCGGCACCCCGACTCCCGCCCTCCAGGCTCGCCTCGCCCATCCTCCTCAGGCGCTCCGGATCGGAGAGCAGCTCGCGCACCTGCGCGACGAGCCTCTCGGGGGACAGCTCCTCCTGCTCGATCACTACCGCCCCGCCCAGGTCCGCCAGCCGCCGGGCGTTCTGTCGCTGCTCGTCTCCTGCGGCGATGGGCAGCGGCACGAAGATCGCAGGCTTGCCGAGCGTGGCCACCTCGTTCACCGTGCCCGCCCCCGCGCGGCCGACGACGAGGTCGCTCGCGGCGTACACGTCGCCGATCTCCTGCCCCACGTAGCTCGTCAGCGTGTAGCGCCGCTGCAGCTCCTGTGGGAGTTCCTTGACCGTCCGCAGCAGCGCCTCATAGTCCTCTCGGGTGCCGGGGGCGTTGCCGCACTGGTGGATCACCTGCGCGAGCTCGAGCAGCTCCGGCAGGGCCAGCCTCACGACCTCGTTGATGGCGTGCGCCCCCTGCGCCCCTCCGGTCACGTAGATGGTGGGCACGCCGGGGTCGAGCTCGAAGCGGCGCCGCGCCCGCTCCCGGTCCACCCCGAGCACCTCCGACCTCACCGGGTTGCCCGTCACGACCGACCGCTTGCCCGGCACGCTCCCGGGCACGGAGAGGGCGACGGCGGTGGCGAAGCGCAGGCTGATCCTGTTGGCCAGCCCAAGTGAGCCGGTCTGCTCGTGCAGCAGCACGGGCGTGCGCAGGAGGGCCGCGGCGATCACCGGCGGCACCGAGACGTACCCGCCGGTCGCGAACAGCACGTGCGGGCGGAACCGGGCGAGGTGGTACAGGGACTGAAGCACCCCGAGGGGGAGTCGCGCGGCGTCGAGCAGGTTCTCGACCGAGAGGTAGCGCCGGAGCTTGCCGGTGCTGACCGCCCTGTACGGCACGCCCATCAGCGGGATGACCCTCGCCTCCACCCCGGTCCGGCTGCCAAGGTACAGGAATTGCGGACGGAGACCACACGGCAACTCACGTAGGGCCGTGATCGTGGCGACCGCGGGACTAAGATGGCCTCCGGTCCCGCCCCCGGTCACGGCGATCCGCGTCACCTCACTCATCGTGAGACCATTATAGAGGGCAGGCCGGCAGCCGGGCGGAGCGTGCGGGTGTGATATAATCGCGCAAATCCGAGCCCGGCACCCGGCCATCACACGACAAGGAGTTGGCTCGAGATGGCGATCAGCAGCGACAAGTACACCGACCTCCGCCGGCGGCTGGAGGCCGACAGGGACCGGCTCGAGGCCGAGATAGCCTACCTGCACCAGAACATGGCCCGCTACATCGAGGCCGGCCACGATCTGGACTCGGGGTTCGGCAACCACATGGCCGACGAGGCGACCGAGACGTTCGATCAGGAGCGCGAGCTGGCCCTGCAGCGCAACCTGGAGACCGTGCTCGCGAATGTCCGGGACGCGCTTGAGCGGATGGAGAAGGGCACCTACGGCATATGCGACGTCTGCGGTCAGGAGATACCGATCGAGCGCCTCGAGGCGAGACCGTACGCCACGAGGTGCGTGCAGGACCAGGCCCGGGAGGACCGACGACGCTAGGCTCGAGGGACGGGGCCGGCATGCTCCGCCACCTCCTTCTGGCGCTGGCGCCGCTGTACGTCGTCGCCGCTGTGGTGCTGCTCGTGGACCAGGTGTCCAAGACGCTCGTGATCGCCCTGCTCGGCACGCAGATCGGCAGCTACCGGCCGCTGATTGACGACCTGCTTTGGCTCAGGATGGTGCACAACAGCGGTGCGGCGTTCGGGATGCTCCAGAACGCCTCCATCCTGTTCGCGCTCGCCGCCGTGGCGGTCACCGCGGGCATACTGTTCTACTCACGCAAGCTGTCCTCGATGTCCCTCCTCGTGAGGCTGGCGATCGGACTCGAGCTGGGGGGCGCGCTCGGGAACCTCATAGACCGCGCCCGCTACGGCTACGTCGTCGACTTCATTGACGTGCGGCTGTGGCCCTTCGTGTTCAACGTGAGTGACGCCGCGATCACGATAGGCGTCGTCCTCCTGCTGTACCACTTCCTCTTTCGCACGGGCGGCGACAGCCCGCGGGCGACGGAGCAGGAGCGCCAGGCGGGTGACAAGCCAGCCTGAGATCGTAACGCTCCGCGCCGAGCCCTCCGACGAGGGGCGCAGGCTCGACGTGTTCCTCGCCTCGCGCCTCGAGGGCGAGAGCCGCTCGAGCGCTCAGCAGCTCATCGCCTCGGGAGGAGTCCTGCTCAACGGCCGACCCGCCAGGCCGTCCGCCCGGCTCGGGCCCGGGGACACGGTCTCGGTCGCCCTCGCGGGGCTCGGCGCGCCCGGGCCGTCCCCGCTCGTGCCCGAGGACGTGCCGCTCGACGTCGTGTACGAGGACGAGGATGTGGTGGTGCTGGACAAGCCGGCCGGGATGGTGGTCCACCCCTCTCCCGGCCACGAGCGGGGCACGCTCGTCCACGCCCTGCTCGCGCGGTACCCGGAGCTGGGCGCGGAGGGGGGCGAGCGCCCGGGCATAGTGCACAGGCTCGACAGGGACACGAGCGGGCTGATGCTCGTGGCGAGGCACGCCCGCGCGCACCGATACCTGCAGGACCTCCTGCGCGAGCGCCGCGTGCTGAAGGAGTATACGCTGCTGTGCTGCGGCGAGCTCAGCCCGCCCGCGGCAACGATCGAGGCGCCGATCTCCCGACATCCACGAGACCGCCTGAGGATGGCCGTGGTCAGCACCGGTCGCCCCGCGGTCACGGAGTACAGGACGCTCCGAGCGCTCGCCGGACACACCCTCGCCTCCGCCCGGCCGATCACCGGCCGCACCCACCAGATCCGCGTCCACTTCGCCTCGATAGTGCACCCGATCGCGGGCGACTCGCTGTACGGTGGCTGCTCCGCGCCCGGCCTGCGCAGGCAGTTCCTCCACTCCTCGCGCCTGGAGCTGACGCTGCCGAGCGGCAGGACTTGCAAATGGCACAGTCCTCTGCCCCCGGACCTCGAGGCGACGCTCGCGGCTCTGGGCGCCTGACCACCCCAAAATGTAGGCTTACCTATGACCATTGTCCTATATCCTGTGCGGTCATGTTATTGTATGCTTGATCCGAGCGCGTTGATGCGTTCCGGGGCTGAGCGAACGACTCACCACCGATGCCGTCCGGCGGCCCCGCAGGTCATGTCAGCCCGCCGGCCGGTGGGCTCAGGAGGGAGCTCGTCGTTTGACTCGGAGGGATGTCTCGCTTCTCGTGATTCCCCGCGCGCACAGATACCTCGCGGCCCTGTTCGTCGCAGCGGCCGTCGCGGTTCTGGCCGCGCTCGCGCTCTCGTCCGTGGGTCACGCGGAGTCCGCGCCGTCGGAGCGCGCCCGCGCGACGGCCCAGCAGGCGATAGATCAGGCGGGCGGGAGGCTGGCGGGTGCCGCCGCGGGAGAGCCGGTGCTGGTGCACTCGTTCGGCGCGAAGCGGCCGGTGTACTACCTGGTGCCTGCGCAGAAGGACGGCCGGACGCTTGGCCTGGTGGGGGTGACGCCGGATGGTCGCTCGTGGGAGTGGTACACCGACGACTACACCGGCGACCGCTTCCCGCAGGTGAGCCAGGCGCAGGCGGGCCGCGTGCTCCACGAGGGCAGCAGCGGCCCCCCGGAGATGGTCATAGGCCCGGACAACAAGCTCTACTGGACCCCTCCAAAGGGTGGGCCGATGCTGAGCGCGCACGACCCGGGATCCGTGATTAGCGCGTCACGAGTCGGGACCAGGGCGACGCCAAGCGACAAGGTGGACCTGGTCGGCGGCTCCGGCACCTCCGACGCGACCGTCCAGCCTTCGTCCGGCTACACGGCGACGGCCTCCAGCCTGCCCACGGCGAAGAACCTCAACGTGCCGTACTATCAGCAGCCGAACGCGTACTACTGCGGCCCTGCCGCGCTGGACATGGTGTTCGGGTACTACTATCCGCCCATCAAGTCTCAGTACGACGTCGGCCACGTGATGAACGCGCACGACTGGGGCAGCTGGTCGGGAGCCTACGCGAGCGACCTGATGCGCTCGGGCAACTTCAGCTACATCAGCACGGCCGTGATGGACTCGAGCCTCCGAGGCTACAAGGAGCGGTCCATCGGCTACGCCGCGCTCGAGAAGTACTGGTGGAACCCCGACTCCTCCGATCCCGACTACCCCTACCGGTACCGCGACCTCAAGTCCTTCATCGCTGCGGGGTACCCGGTGATCATGCTCACCTGGTACGACACGAGCTACCAGACCGGGCACTTCCGCGTCCTGCGGGGCTACGACGACTCGAAGGACGTGTTCATCGTCAACGACCCCTGGTACACGGACCCCTACCAGGGACCGAACGCCTACTTCAAGCAGGAGTTCCTCGTCGACAACCTGTGGGAGTACTCGTACATGTGGGCGACGGTGGTCACACCCTGGAAGGTGGGGGTCACTGCACCCTCGAGCGTGAGCGCGGGGTCGCCGTTCACCGTGAAGGCGACGATCACCTACCCGGGCCCCGGTGTGCTTGCCGGCATGAAGCAGGTGAGCAGCGCGCAGGCGCTGCTGCAGGCGCCGTCCGGGTTCGAGATCAGCTCGCCGACGAAGTACCTGAGCATCACCTCCAGCGGCACGACGCAGACGGTCTACTGGACGGTCACGCCCCCCACCAGCTACTCGGGCAGTGCGTGGGCGAGCGTGACGGCGAAGGCGATGTACTCTGGGAGCAGCCACAGCTACAACAGCTACAGCGACTGGATCGGGGGGTGGGGCCAGGACAAGTTCTCCGTGGGTACCGGTGACACCGTGGCGCCATCGAGCTGGTTCCTCGCTCGCCGCTATACGAACGTCACGAGCGGCTTCCCGGTGTCCTGGGGAGGCTCGGACTCGCAGTCGGGCATCGCCTACTACCAGGTCCAGTGGCTGAGGAACGGCGTCTGGGTGGACTGGATCAGGAGCGCGAGCGTGAAGAGCGGCTGGTTCGGCCGCAGCGGATCTCCCGTTGCCCTCCAGCCGAACACGATCTACAGGCTCCGGATGCGCTCGGTGGACAGGGCCGGCAACGCCAGCAGCTGGGTCTACCGAAACAGCACGGTGGACACGACGGCTCCGACGCGCTGGGCGTGGTCCCCGACCTACTCGACGAACAGCACGTCCCTGAAGCAATTCCCCGTGGAGTGGGGAGGCTCGGACAACCTCTCGGGGGTGGACCACTACCAGGTGCAGTGGGCTTCCGGCGGCAGCTGGCACAACTGGCTTGCCTCGACGACGAGCAAGAGCGCGTGGTTCGGGACGAACGGCAGCCCGACGCCGCCCGCGGCGGGCCTGTCCTACGCTCTGAGGGTCCGCGCGGTCGACAGGGCGGGCAACGTGAGCTCGTGGCGCTGGATCCAGACCTCGGTGCCCGCCGACGACACCACCCCCGGCTACACGTCCGGGTGGGGCTGGGTGTCGAACTCAGACTACGGCCACTACCTGGGCACGCTGCACTTCACGAAGAAGGCCCGCAGCTCGGTCAGGTACTCGTTCTGGGGGCGGACGGTCGCGTGGATAGGCGACTTTGGCCCGGACAAGGGCAGGGCGGCGGTGTACGTCGACGGGCGGTACGTCGCGACGGTGGACACCTACTCGCCCTCGTACCGCAACAGAGTGGTCGTGTACCAGAAGACACTCGGAACGAGGAGCGCGAGCCACACGATCGAGATCAGGGTGCTGGGCACGAAGAACTCACGGTCCACCGGCTACAGGGTGGACGTGGACGGGATCGGCGTGCGCAGATAAGCCTCTCCGCGGCGCGCCCTGGGGTGGATCAGACCGCCGCGGGAGAGAGCGCCTGTAGCCTGCGGACGAGTTCCGGCAGGCAGTCGAGGAGATACTGCACGTCCTCCTCGGTGCTGTCGTCTCCCAGGGTGAGCCTGAGGCTCCCGTACAGGTAGTCCTCGGGCACACCGATGGCCTGCAGCACGTGGCTGGCCTGGAGCGCCGCCTGCTGGCACGCTGAGTCGCTGGCCGCGCAGATGCCCCTCATGTCGAGCCCCATCAGGAGCGCCTGAGCCTCGATGCCCCTGAACGACACGTGCACGTTGTTCGGAAGTCTCCTCTCGCGGCTGCCGTTGATGCGCACGTCCGGCAGCTCGCGCAGCAGCCCCTCGAAGATCTCGTCGCGCAGGCGGGAGGTGTGCCGTCGGTACTCCTCGCGCATCCCGGCCGCCCTCTCGAGCGCTGTCGCGATGCCTACGATGTAGGGCACGTTCTCGGTGCCCGAGCGCCTGCCGCCCTCCTGGCCACCTCCGACCTGCTGCGGCTCGAGCGGCGTGCTCTCGCGCAGGTAGAGTATACCCACTCCCTTAGGGGCGTGGAACTTGTGGCCCGAGAGGGCCAGGGAGGATACGTGCAGCTCCTCCGCGTCGAGCGACTCCGACCGGGCTGCCTGGACCGCGTCCGTGTGCACGGGCACGCCGGCCTCGCGGCCTATTCTCCCGATCTCGGCTATCGGCTGGATCGTGCCGATCTGGTTGTTGGCGTACATGATCGAGATCAGGCGGGTGTCCGGCCGCAGGGCCCTGCGCACGTCGTCGGGATCCACGATGCCCTCGGAGGATACCGGCACCACGGTTGCCTCGTAGCCCTCACGCTCGAGCTGCTCGACGGAGTGGAGCACGGCGTGGTGCTCGATCGCGGAGGTGATGACGTGGCCGGTCCTGCCCTGCGCCCTCACGATGCCCTTGATCGCGAGGTTGATGCTCTCGGTCGCGCAGCCCGTGAAGACGATCTCGGACGGCCTGCAGCCCAGGACCCTCGCCACCCTCGCGCGCGCGTCCTCGACGGCCTGGCGTGCCGCGACGCCCATGCTGTGGATGCTGTTCGGGTTGCCGAACTCCGGGCCCAGGTACGGCATCATCGCGGCAAGCACGTCCGGATGGACTCCGGTCGTGGCCGAGTAGTCCATGTAGATCGCCCTTGGTGATTGCATACGCAACCTCCTGCAAACTGCTGGCAATTAACCGAAGTATAACACGGATCGGTTGCCGACCGGATGGTCCGGCGCGGAAGCAAGGGACCCCGCCGAAAACCGTTCGGCGGGGTCCTGAGGGCGCAGTTCGCGTCTTGCGTCAGGGCTTGAACAGGAAGTCGTCCACGTAGATGGTGGAGCCGATGCTTCCCACCCACACCATCACCCTCGCTCCGGTCGCGCCGGTGGGCGCCGCGAAGTTGTTCAGGTAGACGTGCTGCCACGCGCCGCCTGTATTGGTGTTCGAGTAGCTCTTGATGACCCGCGTGCCGATCACGCGGTTCGAGCTGTTGAGCCACTGCACCTGGACCTTCGCGTTCACCCCCGTCTGTGCCGGGATGTCGACGTAGCCCGAGAAGTCGTAGGCGTGGCCCGCGGTGATGCCGTGCACCACCTGGAACAGGCGATACGGCTGGTAGTCGGCCGCCTTCAGTCTGACCGAGTAGCTCCCCCCGTGCTTGAGGTCGCGCCAGCGGAGCGCGCTGTTGTCCTGGCTCCAGAAGTCGGGGCGGCCGTCGTCGTTGTCGTCCCACTCGAAGCCGGGGTTGCGCAGCATGTTCGCGATCGACCCTGCCGGTCGCGTACCGTTGGTGCAGGTGTAGACGCGCACGTCGTCCACCGTCCAGCCGAAGTATCCGGTGCCGCCCGTGTCGGTGCCGATCCGGAAGCGGAGCTTCAGGCTCTTGCCCGCGAGCGAGGAGACGTTCAGGCGGCTCGAGAAGTAGCCGCCGGTCGTGTCCACGAACGCCCTGCGACCTCCGAGCGGGTTGTCGAACTCGTCTGTGATCTGGCCGTAGTAGCCGTTGTTGACGAACAGCGGGCCGGCGTCCTTCCACGTGGTCCCGCCGTCCGTGCTGTACTCGACCACTCCGCCGTCGGCCTCGACGTAGTTGAAATTGGAGTCGTAGCCCGCCTCGAAGTTGACCGCCTGGCTGAACCGCACGTAGGTCGTCTTGCCCGTCGGCACGCTCACGGCTCGGGACATGGCCATCGAGGAGTCCGACTTCGTCGCCAGGTCCTGCCCGTACAGTATGCTTCTGCCACTGGTGGCGTAGTCACCGGTGGTGTCGTAGCCCCAGGCGTTCGTGCCGACCTGGGTCTGCTTCGTCCAGTTGCGGTCGCCGGAGTTCTCCATGTTGTCGTAGAACAGGTCCGTTGGCACCTGCCCCACGGGGCACACGGGAGCCTCGGGCACCGCGGCACCGGTCGTCGGCTGCTGGTTCATCTGCACAGCGAGCGTCGCGTTGCGCACCTGAGTGCAGTCGGAGGAGGTGATCCCGTACGATCCGATGAGGTCCTGGCACGCCTGGAAGAGGCCGTCGTACAGGTCCTGGTAGTCGCTGCCGGAGGTGAGGATGTTCGTGTTCACCTCATAGTAGATGTGGGCGACCTTGTTGACGCCGAGCCCGCGCACGGTGCGGCCGTTGAAGCTGCCTCCGTCGGTCATCAAGTACGCGGCCTTGTTCCCAACGCCGCTGTTGGTGTGGACGCCGCCGTTGTCCTGGAGCCCGCTGTAGTACATCGAGCTGGTCATCTTGTCGGGCTGGCCGCACATCGGCGGGTTCTTCATGTCGCGCACTGCGCCGTCGGGCAGGCACTCGATCTGGGACGAGGGCAGGTCCTCGCCCAGCTCCCAGCGCACCGACGCGCTGTCGTTGCCCACGCGGTCGGTGAGGTCAATGAGCTCGCCGAAGATGTCGGACATGGACTCGTTGATCGCGCCGGTCTGGAACCAGTAGAACAGGTTCGACTCCCTGCTCGTGACTCCGTGGGTCATCTCGTGGCCCACCACGTCGTCCGCCGACGCGAACCCGGTGCCGTACACCATCTGCTTGCCATTCCAGAAGGCGTTGACCAACGGGCAGGGCTGGCCCTGCTCGCAGTACTTGACGGTCGAGTACAGCTTCATCCCCCGCCCATCAATGCTGTCGCGCCCGAACGTGGTCTTGTAGAAGTTGTACACGACGCCCGCGAACTTGTACGCGTCGTCCACGTCCACGTTGCCGGTCGCGGGCTGTCCCTCGACGCGGGCGTACGGGGACGTGCAGGGCACCTTCGAGCCCGTGTTGTTCGCGTTGCAGATCGCGCGGTACAGCGCGGGCTCGGCCTGGTTGAAGTGCAGGGTCACGAGGCCGCGGCGGGCGTCCACGAGCACCAGCTCGTCGAGGTCCATCCTCTGGGGCGAGGTCGCGTCCATCCGCCAGACGAGCGTCGGCACCCCGCTGCCCGGGCCGCTCAGCAGCCTCGAGTCGTAGATCCAGAGCCGCGGCTGGCTCACGGCGACCTGACCCGGCTCGAGCCTGTGCAGCTTGGCAACGAGGTCTCGCGCGGTTCGGCGGGCCTGCTCGGGCGACACCGTCGGGGTGACGCTGATCGCGAGGTCGGGAGACGCCTCTCCGTTCGCCGAGATGACGTTGCCGCTCGCGTCGAGCTGCACGTTCAGCTCGCCCGCGAGCACGGGCACGCCCTGTTCGACCTGCTGGAAGCGTACTATGGAGCGCCCCTGCCCGGCCGGCCTCGACTGCTCGACCCGCAGGTCCCGCGCCTGATCGCGTATGCCGAAGAGCTGCCCGTACCGGGCGAGGAAGCCGCGCGCCTTCGCCTCAGGAGAGGCCGAGGCGGAGATGCCGTTCGCCCGGCTGATGTGGTCTCCGGGGCCCGTGCCGATGAAGCTGACCTTCCCGGTCTTCGAGTGATACGCTATGCGCGCCTTGCCGAGCGCACTCACCAGCTGCTCGTTCGAGCTGGAAGGCGCGCCCGTTGATGCGCTCGCGAGCCTGGGCCCTCCGA
The DNA here is from genome assembly GCA_902810765.1 of Chloroflexota bacterium. Classification (GTDB taxonomy): domain Bacteria; phylum Chloroflexota; class Chloroflexia; order Thermobaculales; family Thermobaculaceae; genus CADDYR01. Next base: position 4,390 of record CADDYR010000082.1, on the reverse strand, counting down.
CCAGCGAGAGCGCCAGCATCGCGAGCATCGTGAGGTGTAATAGTCTCGTACGCACTACGGTATGTCTCCTTGACGGTTCCCTGCCGAGCGAGGCTGCGGCCGGGGGTATGCAACTTGTGTCCTGTCAGCTGCCGGTTGAAGTAAAGGGCCTACATTCACCGTCCTCCTGATTGGTGAGATCAGCGGTTCCCCGTCGCTGCGATGGCGTGCGTTCCGGTGACTCCATCAGGGCCGATGGTAGCGCCCGGCCGTTAGCTGACCGTTAGTTTGGAACGAACCTCGCACGCACTTTCCCGATCGTGCGCGCGATCGTGTGGGAAGGTAGAATCGAGTGTGAGCAGGATTCGCATCGGCACGCGCGGGAGCACGCTCGCGCTCTGGCAGGCTCAGTGGCTGATGGATAGCCTGAAGCGCGCCTCGCGGCGGGCCTCGTGCGAGGTCGTCGTCATCCAGACGCAGTCGGACCGCGACCAGCGGACGCCGCTCGAGCGGATGGGCGCGACGAACGTCTTCACGCGAGAGATCGAGCAGGCGCTCCTCGCGGGCGAGATTGACGTGGCCGTGCACAGCCTGAAGGACCTGTCCTCGGAGATGCCGAAGGGGCTGGTCCTGGCGGCCACGAGCCCGAGGGAGGACGCCCGGGACGCGCTCGTGACCCGCGACGGCAGAGGGCTGGAGGACCTGCCCAGGGGCGCGGTCGTGGGCACGAGCAGCCTGCGGCGGCGCTCGCTCCTGCTACACGCCAGGCCGGCAGCGCGCGTCGAGCCCTTGAGGGGCAACATCGAGACCCGCCTGCGCAAGCTGGAGCAGGGAGACTACGACGCGATAATCATGGCGCACGCGGCCCTCCAGAGGCTCGGGCTCGACGTGCCCTGCGTGACCCTCGACCCCACCATCTGGGTCCCGGCGGCCGGGCAGGGGATCATCGGCGTGCAGGCAAGGGCGGGCGACGACGAGCTCCTGGACCTCCTCGGCAGGGTCTCGAACCCCGCCTCGATGTGGTGCGCGCAGGTCGAGCGCGGCCTGCTGCGCGCGCTGGGCGGGGGCTGCACGGTGCCGGTGGGGGCGCACGCCATCTTCCACCGTCATCGCAAGTCCTGGCGGGGGCGCGCCCCGCGGGAGCGGGGACAGCCCATCACGGACGACGACCTGGTGAGCCTGTATGGCTTCGTCGGCTCGCCGGACGGCAGGCGCGCGCTGTACTCCAGCGCGGCCGCCAACGAGCCGGCATCCGACATGCTCGTCAGAGGCATCGCGGCGGACCTGAAGAAACAGGGCGCGGACGATGTGCTCGCCCTGCTCAGGGGGAGAAACTCGAACTGGTGAGCGGGGAGTCCAGGCTCGAGGGCAGGCGGGTAGCCGTCACCCGGCCCAGGGAGCAGGCGCGGTCGCTGGGGCGGCTCATCGAGCGCGAGGGCGGCGAGCCCGTGCTGCTGCCCGTGATCCGCATCGCGCCTCCGGAGGACTGGTCCGAGGTGGACGAGGCGGCCCGGCGCGTCGGCGAGTACGACTGGCTGGTGTTCACGAGCGCGAACGGCGCCAGGATATGGTTCGAGCGTGTCGCGACCCTCGGGCTGGAGCCCGTAGGGAGCGCGCGGGTCGCGGCGATCGGTCCGGGCACGGCCGAGGCGCTCGAGAAGCTTGGCGCGCGAGCCGACCTCGTGCCCGCTGACTACGTCGCGGAGTCCCTGCTCGACGCGCTTGTGAGCGAGGGTGCGCGAGGCAGGCGGTTCCTGATGCCGCGGGCGTCGGAGGCTCGGGACGTGCTGCGCCTCGGGCTCGAGCGCGCAGGAGCGGAGGTCACGGAGGTCGGGCTCTACAGGGCGGTGCCGAACGCGGACGGCCGGGAGGAGGCCGAGCGCCTGCTGAGTGCGGGGCCGGTTGACGCGATCACCTTCACGAGCTCCTCGACCGTCGGGGCGTTCCTTGAGGTCGTGCCGGAACCCCTCGCGAGGTCGGCGCTCGAGCGGGCCAGCGTGGTGTGCATCGGGCCGGTGACGGCCGCGACCGCCCGCGAGCGGGGGGTGCGGGTGGACGCCGTGGCCCGGGAGCACACGATGAGCGGGCTCGTGGACGCGCTCGCGGAATGCCTGAGCGCTGGGCACGTGAGGGAGGGGGTATCGGGGTGAGGAGCGAGCTGGCTTCGGAAAGGATCGCGGCGCGTGGTGCCGGGTATCCGACCGTACGGATGAGGAGGCTGCGCCGGAGCGAGCCCCTTCGCTCGATGGTGCGCGAGACCGAGCTGCGGCCGAGCGACCTCATATATCCGATGTTCGTGTCGGAGGGCAGGGAGCCGAGGCGACCGGTGCCCTCGATGCCCGGAGTGTGCCAGCTCTCAGTAGAGGAGGCGCTGCGGGATGCGGAGGCCGTGCTCTCGTGCGGCGTGCCGGCGGTGCTGCTGTTCGGGATCCCAGAGGCGAAGGACGAGCTGGGCTCCCAGGCGTACGCGGAGGACGGGATCGTGCAGCGCGCCGTCCGTGCTCTGAAGGGGCGGTTTCCGGAGCTCGTGGTCATCACCGACGTGTGCATGTGCGAGTACACGAGCCACGGGCACTGCGGCGTGCTGAGGGGGGACGAGGTGGACAACGACCGCAGCCTCGAGCTGCACGCGCTGACCGCGCTCTCCCACGCCCGGGCGGGGGCGGACGTCGTCGCGCCCTCTGGGATGATGGACGGCGTGGTGGGCGCGATCCGGTCGCTGCTGGATGCCGAGGGCTTCGAGCAGATATCCATCCTCGCCTACGCCGCGAAGTACGCGAGCGGCTTCTACGGTCCGTTCCGCGACGCCGCCGGATCCGCCCCCGCGTTCGGGGATCGGCGGCAGTACCAGATGGACCCCGCGAACGGGCGCGAGGCGCTGCGGGAGGTCGCGCTGGACGTGGCAGAGGGCGCGGACATGATCATGGTCAAGCCCGCGCTGGCGTACCTCGACGTGATCAGCAGGGTGAGGCAGGAGTTCGACCTGCCGCTGGTGGCCTACAACGTGAGCGGCGAGTACTCGATGGTGAAGGCGGCGACGCAGCAGGGGTGGCTGGACGAGCGCCGGACGGTGCTGGAGCTGCTGACCGCGATGAGGCGCGCGGGGGCCGACCTCGTGATCACCTACCACGCGCTGGATGCTGCTCGGTGGCTGATCCGGGCCGAGGGCGCGTAAGACTCGGAGGGAGAGCGCGCATCCGGCTCGCACGATCCCCGGCTGACCGCTCCATCACGTAAGTCCTGCGCTGCATCGGCCACGAACTCCGGTGGAGCAATCACTAATACGGAGGATCACCGCTCTCTTCACGGCCAGCTTGCCTCTCCATGGCGTGCCCGATCCGAACGCACTCGAGCTCCTGAGCGCCGCCACGGCTGAAATGCCGATAGGTCTTGCGTACAGTCCGCAAGCCTGGTGACCATACGCGGTGTCGAACCCCTAGTCCCACTTCATCGCTCCGACCGTTTCATACGGACTCCGGGTAAGCATTTACCCATTGTCGTCCTGTGCCGCTCACGCCTGTCATCCTGAGCCACTTGCCCCTTGTCATCCTGAGCGAAGCGAAGGACCTGAAAGCATTACCTCGCCCCCACCGATGATAGATGCTTCGGCCTGCGGCCTCGGAATGACAGACTCATCACCCAGATCCGGTATCACATGCTCGAGCCCTGAGCCTCGTCACTTCCACCCGTCCGGTTGATGGGTTCGCGTCTGTGAGCTTACAATAGGGGCAGCTGCAGGCACACCCGCAAGGCACCCGCATTTCGGCCCTGACACACCCGCGTTTGGGAGGATGCGGCAATGAGAGCGCGCACCCCTTTCGCTGAAGCCCTCAAGAGACACATGAGGCTGATGGGCTACAGCATCGAGCGGCTCGCAGAGGAGGCGGAGCTGAACGACTCCACGCTTGAGCGCTGGCTCGGAGGGCAGACGAGGCAGCCCCGATGGGGGCAGGTGGTGGAGGCGGCGCCGCTCGTGGTGGGGCTGCTCGCATCCGCCCCTAAGATGAGGGCGCTGGTCACGAGCCGGACTTGGCTTCATGTCAGCGGCGAGCACGAGCTGGAGGTGCTCCCGCTCGAGGTGCCGGAGGACTGCTCGTCCCTCGAGGAGCTGAGGGCCAACCCCTCGGTAGCCCTCTTCTGTGACAGGGCACGAGCCGTGAGCCCCGATTTCTCCCTGACCTCCGAGACCGCTCCCCTAGTTGCCGAGCTGTGCAGGAGGCTGGAGGGGCTGCCTCTGGCGATAGAGCTGGCTGCGGCCCGCGTGAGGCACTTCGATCTGCCCGAGCTGCTCGAGCGTTTCCCGGGCAGGCTGGGGCTGGGAGGGGAGGGTCCGAGGGACGCACCCACGAGGCAGCGGACGCTGAGGGGCACGATCTCCTGGAGCTACGAGCTACTGGGAGAGGGCGAGCGG
>CADDYR010000081.1 GCA_902810765.1 Chloroflexota bacterium | reverse complement strand
GTGCCGGACCTCGGGGCCGTGGACCTGCCCCGCCTCGGCCCGCTCGTGGAGAGCCACGTAGCCTTCCCGAACCGGACGAACGTGCAGCTCGCGCAGGTCGTCTCGTGCGACCACGTGAGGGCGCTCATCTGGGAGCGCGGGGTGGGTGAGACGCTCGCCTCCGGCACGAGCAGCTGCGCCGTCGCCGCGGCGTGCCGGAGGCGGGGGCTCGTCGGGCCCGAGGTGACGGTCGAGATGCGCGGCGGCGAGCTGAGCGTGCGCACCGCGCCGGACGGGTCGCTGTGGATCACCGGGCCGGTAGAGGAGGTGTGCCGCGGCGACCTCGGACGGGAGCTCTTGGCGAGGATAGGAGCTGCCGATGTCGGCTGAGAGCTACTAGAGGGTGGTGATGGAGGCCGGCCTCCGACGGAGGATGCCCGGGCGAGCATCCTGACCCTCGATCCGAGATCCGCTCGGACGCTCCTGCGAGCCCTCAGAGGCCGCGTACCGGCACGCGCGTCACAAGCGCATCACTCCACGGCCCGACGGGGCGAGAGGTCCGCGTCGTGAGCTGTCCGGTGTGTCGCTGGAACGCGGGTTGCGAGCTGCTACCTGGCACATACGGCTACGATACGGAGGTGATACCTCTCATGCTGAGACGAAGAGAGCTCGAGGAGCTGATGAGCCTCGACACGGGCGGCCGGCCGGTCCTCAGCCTGTACGTGGACATCCGTCCCCAGCTTCAGCCGGAGCGCGCGTACCTGGCGGCCGCGAAGTCGCTCCTGAGCGACCTCGCCGACACCCTGGACGAGGACGCGCGGGAGCGGCTCGAGCCGGAGCGGCAGAGGGCGCAGGGGTGGCTCGAGGAGAACAGGCCGACTGGGCGGAGCCTCGCGCTGTTCTCGTGCTCGCCGGTCGGGTTCTGGCAGGCGCACTACCTCGCGGTTCCGGTGAGGCAGCACGCCGCGTTCGAGACCACCCCGTACCTCACTCCCCTGCTCGACTTGCTCGACGAGTACGAGCGGACGGCGGTCGTGCTGGTGGACAAGGAGAAGGCGCGCCTGTTCACGGTCTTCCTGGGTGAGATCGAGGAACACAAAGGATTCAAGGATTTCGTGCCCGGCAAGCACGACCAGGGCGGCTGGTCGCAGATGAACTATCAGCGACACCACGAGGAGCACGTGTACGAGCACCTGAAGGACGTGGTCGGCGCGATCCAGGAGCTTCAGAGGGATCAGGCGTGGGACCGGCTGATCCTCTCGGGTCCCGAGGAGCCCGTGACCGCGCTGCACGGGATGCTTCCGGAGTCCTTGTCGGGCCTGGTGGTGGATACCTTCCCGGGAGCGATGTACGCGCGCGACTCCGATGTCCTGAGGTGGGCGCTGGACGTGAACGAGCGTCTCGAGCGCGAGGCCGAGGTGCGCCTGCTCGAGGAGCTGCTCGGCACGGCCGCTGCGGGACACACAGCGGTGCAGGGCGCTGAGAACGTGCTCGACGCGGCGTGGCAGGCGAACGTGCAGAAGCTCCTACTGTCCGAGGGGCTGGATCTGTCGGGGACCCAGTGCGAGGCGTGCGGTCACCTCGACCTGAGCGAGCGGGATAGATGTCCCGCCTGTGGCGGCAAGGTCGCCAGGGTCGGGGACATGGTGGAGCGCGTGGCGCATCGTGTGCTCGAGGCGGGTGGGAGCCTCGAGTTCCTCCACGGCGCGCCCTCGGACAAGCTGCGGGAGACCTCCGGCGGGGTCGGCGCCTTCACCCGTCACTTGTGACGCCGGTTCCGGATGGGTCCACCGCCGATCGTCATCCTGAGCCACCCGCGCCTGTCATCCTGGGCTAACCATCCGCCGACATCCAGCCCGGCCTATCCAGCGTCATCCTGACCTACCCAGCTTGTCGTCCTGACCGCATACTCTTGTCATCGTGAGCCCTCTAAACCTTGTCATCCTGATGCGCCTACCCACCGTCATCCTGAGCCCCTTCGCTTCGCTCGAGGGTAAACTCGGCGAAGGATCTGGAGGGGGAACTCCGGAAGGCCTGTGGAGCGAGGGAAAGGCGGTGTCGCGACGGAATGTGCAGGGATTCTTCGGCCCTCCGGGCCTCAGAATGACAGTGAGTGGTGGGGTCTCAGGATTTGACGTTTGGATTAAACGCTCCGACCCCACTACGCGTTGTGTCCGGCGACCAGCAGCGCCTACATCATACGGCGGTTTTTCGTCGTTTGTCTAAACGCTGGTCGGGATGACAGGCAAGGGTGGAGACTCAGGAGGGCACACCGCGGCGGTGCTCGCATACCGTATGAACAGGTCCGCCGCTTAGGCAGTATCAGAGCGAGGCGGCCGTTCGGGTGACTGGATAGGGAGCCGGGCCATTGGCCCGGCTCCTGTTTCCGTGGTTATTCTCCGGCTGCCTGGCCCTCGATCACGTCCGGCCCGGGGCTGACTACGGCGAGGTCGTTGATCACGGTGCTCACTCCCTCGACACCGCGTGCGATGCTCTCCGCGCGCTCGCGATCCTCCTCGCTGTGCACGGTGCCCCTGAGGTATAGGATCCCGGCGGAGTCCTGTCGCACCTCGAGCGGATCGAGGTAGCTCAGGTTCGAATCCTGCCTGATCGCCGCCTCGACCTTCCGGCTGAGCTCGGTGATCTCCTCCGGTGCGGGCTGGCCCGTGCGCACCGAAGCGGACGTCACCACCTCGACCTCGTTCACGACGGTCTGCACGCCACGAACGCCGCGAGCTATGTTCTCGGCTCGCGTTCGCAGATCGTCGGTCGGTAGGGCGCCCCGGAGGTACACCACCCCGCCCGGCTCGGCGTTCACGTTCAGGCTCGGGAGGTGCCGCAGATCAGCATCCTGGCCGAGCTCCGTGCGCACGCGGTCGGCGATGGTCTCGGGCTCGACCTCCTGCTCCCGAGCGGTCAGCCTGGAGACGGCGCCGCTTGCCCTGCCCGCCGCCGTGCTGGCCGCGTACCTGGTGACCGTGACCGTGCGCCTGGCTGTCCTGCGAGCGAGCTTGCCGCTCTTCTGAGCTACCCTCGCCCTCGCGTTGCGGCCCGTGGTGGGCGCGACCATGACGCCCGCGGCGAACCCGATGACCGCGCCGATCGCAAGCATCATCAGACGTCCCAAGTTGTCGTTCGTGCCCGCGGTTGCCTTCGCTTTCCCGACGTTGGTGCTCCGGACCATCTCTTCTCCTCCCTGGCTTGTCCATAGCGAGATTGCGTCACAGGGCATCGCAGTCCGCAACCAGTGTGCCAGTGAGAGTAGCGGTGGGAGCGAGGCGCGTCGCACGAACGCTCGGGACCCCGGCATTGTGACGAATAAGCTGATATCATCTACGCAATCAGTCCTGCGATTCTATCCGGCGAGGGGTGGATGAATCCGCTCCACCGATGTGAGCCTGGCCCCGAGGATACATCTATGCTGGAACCACAAAGCTACACGACACTGAAGCGGGAGCTGCGCGAGCGGATGATCGCGGACCGCGCCCTGCTCGACCAGCTGCGCTCCGAGATCCGTCCGCTTCGCGACGGAGTTCAGCGCATACAGGCCCGCACGGCGACGTCCATCTCTGTGGTGGGCACGGACGGCGGCAACAACCGCGTACAGTTCGACCCTTATCTGGTGCAGATCATACGCGTGGTAGACTCCAGCGACAACGAGTACTGCCTGGAGGCGGTCACTCCCACGACGAGCATCGGCGAGCTGAGCGCGAGGCAGTTCTGCTCCGACGGCTCTCCCGAGACCGCGCTCGGGGAGATGATGGAGTATCTTGGGGTGCGGGACCTCGTCCGGCTGAGCCACATGATCCGCAACAACGACGGTGCGCCCGCGAGCCCGAGCTGGGTTCAGGTATATCGCGAGCTCGTGGAGTGGGCGATCCTGTTCAAGATCGTACGTGACAAGGACTTCGGCACCGACGTGCTAGTGATCCACGACGGCCTGCTCAGGAGCAAGGTATTCGCGGGAGAGCTGTTCCGCCGCTACATGGATGGCCTGCGGGAGGGCATAGAGAAGCAGCGCCGGCAGCGGCGCAGAATCTACCTGGCCGGGATGGCGAAGCACAGCAAGGTGCTCGCGCGCTACCGCCTCGCGATGGCCCTCGAGGGCGTGCTCGCCACCACGTATCCCGCCTACGTGGAGGTGCCGAGGGACGTGGAGGAGAGGGCTTACCAGTGGGCGGAGTACGCCCGCGGTGACGACTACGGGCTCGATGGCGAAGCCAACAAGTTTGTCGCCGGCAAGATGTTCTTCGTCAAGTTCGGCTCGAGCCCCCACGACCCGATCTGGCCGGTGGATATCTTCCTGCCACAGACGAGCGACGCGCAGACGATCCTTGGGTGCATGCTCGCCGATGCCATCAACGGCTTCCCAGTGCCGTTCTACCCGCTGGCCCTGCAGCGCGCGCACGAGAACGCCGCGCTCGTGGACTTCGACTTCGACGTACTGCAGGATGAGATCTTCGAGGGAATCAGGTACTCGCTCGAGGACGAGGGGTTCGCGCTCGATGTCTTCCGACTCCAGAATCCCGACCCGTCCGCGATGAGGTACGACTAGGAGGGTGTTGGGATGAGTCGGATCGAGCTCTTTCCGCGCGAGCAGATAGTCGGCGTGTTCCGGGGATTCCGGGAGGGCGGCCTGGAGTTCCACGCCGACCTCGTGCTTCCGTATCGCAGCGAGTTCCAGCGGGTGCCGATGCACGGCCAGTTCGTGCTCGTGCAGCTCGAGACTCCCGACGAGGCCGTGCTCGGCCGGATCGCCTCCCTCTCGTCCGACGGCAAGCTGTCGTACGGGGCGGGAGAGGAGTTCAACATCCGCGCCGTGCAGGACAATCGCCCGGTGCCCGAGGACCTGCGCGAGCACTACCTGCGCTACAGGGTGAATATCCGAGTGCTCGGTGTCCTGCGCTCCGAGACGCGCGGCATCACGTTCGTTGCCTCGCATCGCCGCCTCCCGCACCTCGGCAGCCCGGTCGCGTTCCCATCGGACGAGGTGCTCAAGGCGATCGCCGGGCACAGCGGCAGCGGAGCAGAGATCGGGCACCTGGCGCTCGGCGAGTACGTGTACGCCGGCGACAGCCCGCGTCTCAAGCGCGAGGACTGGATGCAGGTGCGGCAGCCCGAGGTGCCCGTGAGGTTCGCGGTGGAGAATCTGGTGTCGCGACGCACGTTCGTCTTCGCGCGCGCGGGCTTCGGGAAGTCCAATCTGAACAAGCTCCTCTTCAGCAGGCTGTATGTCCAGACCCCGACCACGACCAAGCGCGGAGACGTCGAGGTACCCGTCGGCACGATCATCTTCGACCCGGACGGCGAGTACTTCTGGCCGGACGATAAGGGCAGACCGGGACTGTGCGACGTGCCCGGGCTGCAGGACAAGCTCGTGGTATTCACGGACAAGGAGGGGCCGAGCCCGTTCTATGGGTCGTTCAAGGCCGGGGGCACGAAGCTCGATCTCAGGCGGTTCGACGCAGCGGACGTGATAGGCATCACGGTGTCCGCCGAGCGACAGGACCAGCAGAACGTGCGCAAGCTCCGGGGGCTGCCGAGGGATAGGTGGCAGGACCTCGTGGACCTCGTATACGCGGACGGCAATCAGGCCGATCCGGGAAGGGTGAGCGAGATCCTCGGCATCAGGAGGGGCGAGCTCCAGAGCGTCGAGGCAGTAGCGGCCACCTCGAACGTGACGGCCGTCATGAACGCGCTGCACGACCCCGGGAGCGATCTGCTCGACAAGCTCCTCCGGGCTCTCCGGGCGGGGAAGATCTGCGTCGTGGACATCTCCGAGATGCGGGGCGAGCAGGGGCTGAAGCTGTCGGCGCTCATCCTGCGGCACATATTCAACCACAACCAGCGAGAGTTCACGAGAGCGAGCCCGAGCACGATCCCGACGATTGCGGTGATCGAGGAGGCCCAGGCGGTGCTCAATGGCGCGTCCTCTGCCTCGGTGCCCTACGTCGAGTGGGTAAAGGAAGGGCGCAAGTACGACCTCGGGGCGGTGATGGTCACCCAGCAGCCCGGAAGCATTCCGGTCGAGATACTCAGCCAGGGCGACAACTGGTTCATCTTTCACCTGTTGTCCGCCGCGGACCTGATGGATGTCAAGCGCGCGAACGCACACTTCAGCGACGACATCCTCGCCGCCCTCCTGAACGAGCCGATCTCGGGTCAGGGGGTCTTCTGGAGCTCGGCGTCCGGGATGTCGTACCCGATCCCTCTCCGCGTGCTCTCGTTCGAGCAGATGTATCCGCGGCTCGACGAGCGCTACACCCGCGATGCGGTGGAAACCTTCGCGAGCGAGCTGGCCGCCCCCTCCGATGAACTCGATCCCGTGCTCGCACAGGAAGCGCACCGAGAGGCCACGGCGGCAGGCCCGGACGGCCGCGCGTCGAGCAAGCCGGACCGGTTGCGCGCTGCGCAGGAGTCGGCCATTGAGGCGCTGAGGCGGAACCAGGGGTTGATGAACAGGCTCAGGACAGCCAACGGGGTCCCCTGGTGGCAGATACAACAGTTCATCTCGGACCAGCTGGAGCACACGTTCGATAATCCCTGGGATGAGGCGTATCCGATAGTGCTCATGGCGTGCAACCGGATCTTCGGCCAAGGAAACTGGACCAAGTTCTCGGCACACGATCACAGAGGCAAGAACGTGCCACATATCCGGGCGTCCGTGCAGCTGCCGAATGGTCAGGGCGAGGACAGTGCTGCCGTCCGGCAGTAGCGCCCGGCTCAACGGCATATGCCCGTACTTCACGATGTTTCCGCTCGAGTTCCCGTACTCGGTCCTGAGCGGGCGCGCGCGGCCCGGTGATTGGGTGCTCGATCCGTTCTGTGGTCGTGGCACGACCCTCTTCGCGGCCCGGCTGCTCGGCCTTCCCGCGCTTGGAGTGGACAGCAGCCCGGTTGCGGCTGCTGCGTCCGAGGCCAAGCTCGTGAACGTATCCCCGGACTCCGTCGTCGGGACCGCGAGGCGCGTCCTCGAGGAGGTACAGGTGCCTCGCGATGTGCCCGAGGGAGAGTTCTGGGAGCTGGCGTATCACCCGGAGGTGCTGCGCGACCTGTGTCGGCTGCGCGAAGGCCTGCTGATGAACTGCGAATCGGACGAACGCAAGGCGCTCAGGGCGATCCTGCTCGGCGCGCTTCACGGCCCGCGACCGAAGCACGGCGACTCCTACCTCTCTAACCAGTCCCCGCGCACCTACGCACCGAAGCCCGGCTATGCGGTGAGGTTCTGGAAGGCTCGCGGCCTGCGCCCTCGTCCGGTGGACGTGATCGGCCTCATCGCCACGCGCGCGGACAGGTACTACGCTGGCTGCCCACCACGGGTGCCGGGGGTGGTGGCGATGTCGGACAGTCGGGATCCAGGCGTCTTCGAGCGGCTCGCACGCCTGGGCAGGGTGCGATGGGTGGTGACCTCTCCGCCGTACTACGGCCTGCGCACGTACCTCCAGGATCAGTGGCTCAGGCTATGGCTCCTGGGTGGCCGCCCGAGCGTGGACTACACGGTTCGAGGACAGCTGGAGCATCGCAGCCCCGACGCGTTCACCGAGGACCTCGGGCGCGTGTGGCGAAACGCGGCGGCGGTCTGCATGGGTGGCGCCCGTCTCATCGTGCGCTTCGGCGCGATCAACGACCGGCGCGTGAACCCTCTCCCGCTGATAGAAGGCTCATTCCGGGACACGGGTTGGCGGGTATGGAAGGTGTGCCACGCGGCATCGGCAGAGCGGGGCCGGAGGCAGGCGCTGCACTTCGGGCGCGGCAACAGGCGTGCTCTCGAGGAGCTCGATATCTGGGCCTCTCTGGACGCCTGAGCGCTCAGAGGGAGAGGCCGAGCTCGGAGGCTAAGGCCAGGCTGTGGCGCTTGTATCGCTCGGCGGCCGCCCGACCGCCCTGCCTCCAGACCGCGATCGGCATGTACTTCTGCACCTCGTACAGTAGGTAGAACCTCTGCCGAACGCGGGCGGAGGGTGACGCGTCCCGCTCTTGACCGTAGCCTTCCCAGAACGCCGGCTCGGAGATCCCGCAGTAGTCGAGTACCGCGTACTCGATCTCGACGTCGCCCCAGAGCGCGCGGTCAAAGTCCACCAGCCCGCTCACGTTTCCTCTCTCGTCCACGAGGATGTTCTCGCTCCACACGTCCATGTGCAGCAGCCGTGGCTCGACCGGGTAATCGAAGCATTCGACGTGGCGCTCGAGGAGGTCGCGCATCGCGTCAACCTCCCGCGCGGCGTAGCATCCGAAAGCCACGACGTCGTCCAGGAGCCTGTTCCACATCACGCGGAACGCCTCGGTCCAGCTGGGCTGCGGCGTCATCGGCTGGTGGGCGCCGAGGTAGCCGTACTCCCGCCTGCCGAGGCACACATCCGCCGTGAGCTCGTGCAGCTCCCGCAGGTACCCTCCTGTCTGCCTGAGCACGTGGTCGTGGCCCACCCGCTCCGAGGCCCGAAGCTCGCTCACCGCCCTGCCCGGCAGGGCGGTCATGATGAGGTAATCGCGGCCTATCAGCGAGTGGGTGAAGTCGAACGCGACGACCTCGGCGACCGGGATGCGCGTGCGCTCGCGGATGAGCGCGTGCAGCTCCGGCTCCTGACGCATCATCCGACGCTCGTAGAACAGCAGCCCGGTGTCGTCCGGCGGAGCGACGCGCAGCACGAACCTCCCCTTGTCGCACTCGACCCACCACGAATCGTTGTGCTTGCCGGTCCCGATGGGCGAGGTCCTGAGAGAGGACGGCTTCGCGTCCAGGTGTCGAAGCAGGAGCGAGCGGACGGTGTCGGTATCGAGCCGCAAGTGGTGCCTCCCGTTGGGAGCCTCGTCCATCGGCGAAACACGATGGGCGGGCTTCTGATAACATTAAGGCGTTGGAGAGGTGGCAGAGCGGTCTATTGCGGCTGTCTTGAAAACAGCTGGGCGACGAGCCCCGGGGGTTCGAATCCCTCCCTCTCCGCCGCTCTCGTTGACTGACGTCGTCGGCGCGTGCTACGATAATCGTGCCTGGAGGAGTCGCATAGTGGTCTAGTGCGGCCGCCTGCTAAGCGGTTTCCGGGGAATACCCGGACGAGGGTTCGAATCCCTCCTCCTCCGCCACGATCACCTTCTCGTCCTCGAGGCTGCGCACCAGCCTGAACGGGTCTCCCTGCCTGTAGGTCGGCGGTAGTCCGGCCAGCACCCTCCGGAGCAGCAGCAGGAAGTCGCGCCCCACCTTCGGCCAGGCCATCTCCTTGCCGTACGCGTACGCGTTGCGCTCCAGGGTCGCCTTCTCCTCAGGATCGTCCAGGATCAGGTTGATCGAGTTTGCGAGGCTCTCGGCGCTCCTGAACTCCGCGATGATCCCCCTGTGCTCGGCCAGCGCCTCCGTGGCGTAGATGTAGGGCGTGCTCACGATGGCCTTGCCCGCGCCCATCGCGTAGGTGAGGGCTCCGCTCGTGATCTGGTTGCGGCCCAGGTAGGGCGTGACGAACACGTCGGTCGCGAGCAGGTATCGTATGATCTCCCTCTTGCTCAGGTATTGGTTCACGAACGCCACGTGCTTCGTAATCCCGAGCTCGTTGATCAGCTGCTGCAGGCCGTTGCGATACAGCTCCCCCTCGGCGCGACGTACGTCCGGGTGGGTCTGGCCGACGATGAGGTACAGCACGTCCGGGTGTTTCTGCGCCACCAGGGCTATCGCGCGGATGGCGTACTCGAGTCCCTTGCCGGGGCTCAGCAGGCCGAACGTGCTGATCACGGTCCGGCCGGAGATGCCGAGCTCCGCCTTGATCCGAGTGCGCCCGGCGGGGTTGATCTCGGGCATTCCGTGGGGGATGTACACGATCTTCTCGGCCGGCGCGCCGTACTCCTCGACGAGCATGAGCGCGCCGACCTTCGCCATGACCATCACCGCGTCGCTCTTCTCGACCGCCTTCAGGATGGCGGACCGTACCGAGGGATGCGGGCTGGGCAGGATGGTGTGCAGGGTGGTCACGACCGGCTTTCGCAGCTCGTCCAGCATCGGGCCTAGGTAGTCCTCGCGGAGGTAGTCCTGCCACAGGCCGAACCGGCCGAACTCGTGCTGCACGCTCACGACGTCCACGGGGCTCTGGTTGAGCAGCCTCGCGGCCTCCACGTAGGTTTCGGGGCGTCCCTGATCTATGCGGCCGATCACCTCGCTGGGGTACGGGTGGAGGCCTCCGGCCTCGTTGATCGCCACGACGCTGATCTGGACGTCCTCCCCGGCGTCACGGGTGGCACTAGCGAGGTCGTGTGTGAAGGTCGCGATGCCACACTCTCGGGGAGGGTAGCTGCTGACGAACGCGACGCGCAGCCTCTTCGCCGGCATTGACATAAATTCACCTCCTGAATCGGGCAAACGACGGTCCGTAGAGCGAGAGGTCCCAGGCCGTGCGGTGATGCCTAAATTTTAGCAGGAATCGCGCCCGCGAAAGTTGCGGTGCCGAGGCTCGTCTGCTAAACTCGACAGGTGGAGACGTGTGCCCGTAGTTCAGTCGGATAGAACGCTTGGTTGCGGACCAAGTGGTCGGGGGTTCGAGTCCCTCCGGGCACGCCACTCGAAACCGTTGATGTACATGGGTTTCGGCGAATAGGGCCGGTAGCGGAAGATGTGCTACCGGCCTTCTTGATGCAGTTTAGTCGTAGAGTGCTTCAAGGCGTGCCGCGACCCCCTTCCCCGCGTCCGGCAGGACGTGCCCGTACACCTCCATCGTAATCGTCGGGCTTGGATGCCCCAAGCGCTCGCTCACGTCCAGGACGGGCACGTCGTCGGCGGGCAGGTGGGTGGCGTGGGTGTGCCTGAGCGCGTGAAACTCCAGCCTGGCGATCTGGCTCCTGTCCAGGGCGTCTTGGTAGTCGCGCACGAGGTTGCGGTGTCCCAGCGGCTTGCCCTGGTAGGTCGTGAACACCAGGCCGCTATCCCGCCAGGCTTCGCCCGCGATCAGGCGCTCTTCGAGCTGCCTTGCCTTGTGCTCTTTGAGGGCCTGAACGGTCGACGCCGGGATGTCTATGTTGCGTATGCCCCTCGCACTCTTGGGCTCGGTAAACGTGCCGTTGCGGCTGTACTGCTGCCTGACACGGATCGTGCCCTTATCGAGGCCCACGTCCTGCCAGCGCAGTCCGAGGATCTCGCTCTGCCTCATTCCGGTGTTCAGCGCCACGTCCAAGATCGTGCCTAGGCGCGTGCCACGGGTGGAGTCCAGCAGCTTGCGTACGCCCGCGTGCGAGAGCGTCTGTATCTCCTTGCGCCGTACGCGGGGAGGGCTCACCAGGTCCGCCACGTTGCGGGGGACCTGGCTCCACTTCACGGCCTGCATGATAACATGTAATGCATAGGAAAGGGCGAATGCCACGCAAGATACGGGATTTGCAGAGGGACGCAAGAAAGTGAAGGCTGGCATTTATCACTATTCCGTGGTCGTTCAGTGGTCAGACGAAGATAACGCCTTCCTGGTCAGCCTGCCGGAATGGACGGAATATATCGCTCAACCGGCAACCCACGGGGAGACCTACGAAGAGGCTATACGCAACGCTCAGGACGCACTACAAGCTATGACGAGTGGGCGGAAACAAGAGGCAAGCCCCTGCCAGCCGTAAAGCAGGCAGCGTATGCCTGAAGGAGAGCTAGACGTGGTGGCCTCGAGTCCAGCTACTAGGGCCTGTCTGACAAATCAAGCAGCCAGCCGGAGGATGAGTGAGGCGATGAGGACACCAGTCCGGTAGTTGAGAGCCCGCTCGTCGTATCTGGTGGCTCGTCGCTGCCTTTGGTCGCTCCTCTCGGGTATCGTGTGAGCAATCCCCCGGTTCCGAAGCAGCTGTCCGCACCTCGGGTAATTGTAGCCCTTGTCCCCCACCACGTGCTCGGGTCGCTTCCTCGGCCTGCCTCTGCCCCCTCTCGGCACCCGGATGCCATCGAGCACTGCTTGTAGTTGCGTGCCGTCGTGTCTTTGTCCCGGCGTCACTACGATAGACAGCGGCAGTCCTCGACCATCCACTGCCAGATGTATCTTGGAAGTCAAGCCTCCTCGGCTACGACCCAGCGCCTCACCCTCCTGATCCTCAGGCCTCCTGATCCTCAGGCCCCCCTTTCGTCCCTCTTGCTGGGACTGGCTCCTGCTGCGTGTTGATGTGCTCTGGCCGTCGTGCTGTCTACGCTTACTGTCCACTCTATCCGGCCTACTGCATCAGACATGGTTTGTACCTGACTCAGCAAGCGCTCCCAGGTGCCGTCCCGTCTCCACAGGATGCCGTTGAGCACCTTCCTGTGGTCCGTCCACTGCTTGCCGCGTCGTCCATTCCTCGGCAGCAGCGGCTCTATCTGCTCCCAAGCCTCATCCGTAAGCTCTCCGTGCCCCCGGCATCGCCTCTCCTCCTCGCTGTAATCGCGGCAGTATACTAACGAGAGACATTCATCAGACAGGCCCTGATCCAGTCGAGCAAGATTATAGCGCGGTCTTCCGCTGCGGAATCCGACTTGAATTAGAACGGAGCCGGTATGAGCACACTACACCATGAGTTCTTAGTTCGACCCGTTGAGGAATCGGACATTCCGTATCTCTGGCCGATCGTGGAAGACAACGCCGATTCTGAGAAGAACTTCATACAGCGTGTAAGCTGGAAGAGAACCTTGCCCGATCACTACATTCCCGTGGCGGTAGTTCGGGGCCGTGCCGTAGGCTACGCTTGGGTACATGACTACGGCCCGCATATCAGAGTCGGCCATAGAACCGCACGACTCAACGACCTGTTCGTGGCCGAGGAGTGGCGCAGGTGCGGAGCAGGCAGACGGCTATTCGAGGAAGTGCGAGGGTGGTGCGAGCGTCGAGGGGTCCGATGGCTGCAGTGGCAATCGAGTCAGGACGCGGTCGGATTCTATGAGCGACTTGGTCTGAAGGGGGACTCATGCCCCGACCCTGAGCATCCCTTCTTCGAAATAGAGTTCAGAACTCCATAGAAGGGCCGGACAACGAGCTTTCCTCCGGAAATCTGATACCACTGACGAGTTCTGGAATCCGCATCACTCGTTGCCTAACGGATTCTACGGGTTGTTACTGCCAGTGAGGCTGCACGTATTTGTCAACAATCCTCTGAGTTGGTGTCATGATGCTGCGTCCGGCCGCGCTTGTACAGGCTCGTCCGATCGGCAGGGGCAATGCCTATCGGCGCAGGGTCGCCAGCAGCCTCCGTGGGTGGACTCCCGTGAGAGAGTCGCTCAGAGGTTGGGCGTGCCCCCATCCGCGGTGACGCAGGGAGACGGCGCGTGGAGGCGCAGTCGCTGCCACAACGTTACCTTCTGTACGTGTCCGACATAATTAGCCTCACCTCGGCGGGCGAGCAATCCAGCCCCCGTGCCAGCTCACGATACAGCCCGTCCCACCTGTGGCTCTCCTGACAGCTCGTGTAGGTCAGGTCGTGGCAGTGCCTGCACCCGTAGTACCTGCCACCCGGAGGCAGGGACAGCTTCCTTACCCTCCCGCCGCAGTACCTGCCGTTCCTTGAGAGCCGGCACACGAAGTACCACTGCCTGCCGCCGAAGTGGCGCGGCACGCTCGTCAGCCCCTGCCTGTAGTCCATACGCTCACCCGTGCGCGTGAATGTGTAGTACAGCCTCACCCAACCCGTGGTATCATCGGTCACCAATTCGTAGCCGATAGACGACACCTTCTCACCGACGTGGTTGGTCCACTTCCAGCCGCCAGTTACGTGCACGTTGGGCCTCAGTATCCCCTCGCTCTGCCACCTGGCCGCGTCCAGACAGTAACAGTCCTCTACAGTGTCCGCCTTCGTGTGGACACGCCACCTCCCACTACCGTACCCGCCCATTATCTGCCTCCCGAGCTCGAGGATTTTGCTAAATCCGTTGCAGAAAGTGGCACTCTTGTACGCCCGATCTCGCCGTTATCCCGCGTAGAGCACGGGTTTCGGGGGCTGACACTGATGCGCCCAAAACCGGCTATCCCGCGCCGCTTCACCCCACTTTTGCCCCCCTTTGATCCCCGCTCTCGGGCTCAGGCGGAGAACAGACGCTCGAGATCGGCCGCCTTCTCAACGGCATCGGCGCCAGTTGCATCTTCCACCGCCAGCCTGTGCAGGCTGTGGGCTTTGTGCTCGGGCCTGCCCATCAGGTAGCTCGCCAGCCACTCGCGGGCCTTGGGGTCACCGGCCTTGGCGTCCTCGACGGCCTTGCCCACGATCTCCCGCCAGGTGTCCGGCGGGCAGGCCTCCGAGAGCGCCGCCAGGTACTGGCGCTCGGTTGGTCTGCGATCACTGCTCACCTCTTCCCTCCTGTCGCCATACTCTCAGAAAGTCCTCGATCTCGAGGATCACCAGCCCCCCCACGCTTCCCGCGCTCCCTGAGTATCACCACTGACCGGTCCGCTCTGCCCTGCTCGCTAATGTGCTATCCGAGTCAAAAGTCACCTCACCCCCCTCCAGCTAGTCGAAGCCTGAAACGCTG
>CADDYR010000080.1 GCA_902810765.1 Chloroflexota bacterium | reverse complement strand
GTACATCATCTTCCCGAACGTCCGCCGCCCCCACTCACCGTGGGGAGACAGCGACCTCGTGGACATACTCGAGCCCGCGCGGGAGCTGAACGCCCGCATGAGCGTGCTCGCGCACATCCTCGAGGTCAGCGGCAACCCGATCGCCGTGCTCGAGAACGTGGACGCCGGGGAGGGCATCCGCGTGGGGCCGGGGGAGCTGTGGGAGCTGCCGGAGAGGTCGCGGGCCTACCTGCTGGACATGCTCTCCGGCGGGGGCGTGCGGCTGCACGTCGAGTACGTGAACCTCCTGTACCGCACGCTCCACGACCTCGCGGAGACCCCGCGCACCGCGTTCGGCGACTCCGGACGGGTGATCTCCGGCGCGGCGCTCGAGGTGGAGCTGGAGCCCCTCATCCAGAAGGTGAACCGCAAGCGGGCGATCTGGACGAGCGTGATCCAGAAGCGCAACGAGCTGATGCTCAGGCTGTGGGAGACGCACGGCGCGGGGAGCTTCGCGCCCTACCGCACGCTCGTGCACTGGCCGAGCCTGCTCCCGCAGGACCGCTCACAGCTCGTGCAGGACGAGGTGGTGCTGGTCGGTGCGGGCATCCACTCGCGCCAGAGGGCGATGGACACCCTCGGCGAGGACGCGCCCGAGGAGGAGTGGGCGAGGATACTTCGGGAGCGCGCCGAGCTCGGAACGCAAGATCGGAGAGGAGGAACGGAGTGAGCGAGGAGAACACGAGTCAGCAGGCGGACCCGATGCAGGAGGCGCTCAGCCGCGCGGTCGAGCGGTACCGCGAGCTCCTGGTGAGCGCGAACCCGGACGCCGTGCCCGAGCTGATCCGGGGCGAGAGCGTCGAGGAGCTCGACGGCTCGCTCGAGGTCGCGAAGGCAGCGTTCGCGCGGGCGAGGGAGGCGGCACGGGCCGAGCTCGCATCCAGCCCCACGCCCGCGAACCCGCCCAGGCGGAACGCCCCGCCGCCGGGGCTCGAATCCGCGGGGCCACTTGCAAAGATCGCCTGGGGCCTGAGGGAGTCCCGCAACAACTGATGCCCTCACCCGGCCCTCACCCCCGTCCCCTCTCCCATTCTGGGAGAGGGGTGCCGAAGGCGGGGAGAGGGAGCGCCCCACGATGCACGTTTCGATAGAGAAGGAGGAGACGTTTGGCACTGACGATGGCCGAGGCCGCGAAGCTCACGCAGGACATGCTCGTCGCGGGAGTGATCGAGACGATCATCAAGGAGTCCTCGATCCTCAAGTACCTGCCGTGGATGACGGTGACGGGCTCGGCGCTCACCTACAACCAGGAGGCCGCGCCCGCGTCCGTGGACTTCTACGGTGTGGGCGACACCTGGAGCGAGAGCACGCCGACGTTCACCCAGCGCACGGCCACCCTGAAGATCATGGGCGGCGACGCGGATGTGGACAATTTCCTGCATAGGAAGTTTGCGCTGGGTAAGAGCTACTCACCTGGCCATTGCCCGAGCCCTCTGACGTGTTAGGTGGCTGGCGCGCCCCCAGCAAAGCCTCAAGCTCGGGCACGAACTCGTAGCTGACCACACCCTCGTGATCCACTCGAATCTCCTTGAAGATACGGGCATAGAGCCTGTTGGCAAGCTCGCTTTGTGGCCCGTCGCCAGTCAGGCTCACCAGCGTCGTGCCCGCCCGTCCGTCCCTGACCGCGTGCCCGTAGCTGGCCACCAGCTCAACCTTGAGGTCCTGGGGTATGTCCAGGTGGTCAAAGGCCGCCGTCAGCTCCAGGAAAGCCTCGGCGTAGGTGTTGAAGTAGTCGCGGGAGCGCATCTCGGGCTCGGCGTCCCTGAGCATACCCAACAGCTCGTCGCGCCTCGCCTCGTACTCGGCCCTGGTGATGTCCCCCCAGTCGTAACGCTCGCCCAGGCGCTTGATGGCCTCCTTCACGCGCTCGGGGTCGACGCGGCGGCCCTTGGCGGGGGCGGACGTTATGCGGTCTATCACCTGGGGCAGAAGGCCCTGGTCTCGTATCTCCGACAGGCGACGGTGGGCGTCGGCGATGATGCCGAATACCTGGCCCTCGACAATCCTGAGTTGAGCTATGCGCTGCGCGCACCCGCGCCCCTCCATCCGACCACGGCAATACATCCAGGCGCTCTTGTGGTATCTGTCCTTGGGTGATATCTTGACTGGTGCCCCGCAGGCTGCACAGCGCAGCAGTCCCCCCAGTGCCCACTTGCGGTTGCTCTTGCCGTTGTTGATCACGCCGTTGTGGTTTCGCTTGAGGACCTCCTGCGCCTGCTGCCACAGCTCGCGCGGAAAGTCGCGGAACCGCTCGGCGTGGCGACCGTTGTGCCAGCGCCCTCCATACCAGAACTCCCCTAGGAAGAAACGGTTATGCAATAGATTCAGGATGCTGACGCGCTGCCACACCTTCCCCCGATTGGTCACGCCTGTGGCATTCAGCCGCTCGGCGATCCCACGGCAAGGCACGCCCGAGGCCGCCCACTGGATAATATCGAGCAACACGGGGTACTCCTCGGGGTGGGGCTCAGGCACGCCGTCTGAGCCGTATCTAACCCCGAACGGCACCTTGGCGGGCGGCAGCCCCTGGGCCACGCGCTCGCGGTGCCCCTTCGCGACCTCCTGCCCCAGGTTGCGCGAATAATGCTCGGCGAGGGCCAGCATGAGGGACATGACCAGGCGCCCGCTGGCGTCGGAGTAGTCCATGTCCTCGGCCTTCGAGGCAAAGCCCACGTTCGCCTTCGCGAGCCTGCCGAGCACCTGGTGGGCCAGTGCCTGGTTGCGGGCAAAGCGGTCAAGCTTGTGCACTACCACCACGTCACAGCCGCCCTGCTCGGCGAAGTCGAGCAGCCTCTTGAACGCGGGGCGCTTCGCCAGAGAATCCGTGTAGGCGCTGACCCCCTCCTCGCGGAACGTGGCCGCGACCTGCCAGCCCTTGCGCTCGCAGTACTCGGCCAGCTCTCGCTCCTGTGCCGCCAGACTGAAGCGCTCGACCTGGCTCGGATCGCTCACCCTGATGTACAGTGCCGCTCTCTTGTTCATCATCTCCCCTCGTAGCTCTCTCGGGCCTTGCGCTCCAGCCACGCCTCATAGTCGGCGCGGCGAATGCGCCAGCCAACCCTATGCCCCAGGTGAACCCCTTTGAGGTCGCCGCTCGCCACCCACGTGCGCACTGTCTTGGGCGCGACCTTCAGCGCCTCGGCAATCTCCTCAACGGTTAGCCATTCGGCATCCGCGTTGCTCACGTCGCACCCCTTATGCTACTATATGGTCAGCGGTGTTGTTAGCGGTCCATTCGGCCGCGATAATGCTGCTGGGGATACCTAGGTGTCCCCCTGACTGCCAGGCCCCTCAGGAGCCAACCACGCGCCTCTGAGGCCATTCTAGACGAAAGGGGCAATCAAATGGGCGGACAAACGGTTGAGATCGAGTGCTGCGAGGAGTGCTGGGGCGAGGGCGTGGGGCCTGACGGCAACCTCTG
Organism: Chloroflexota bacterium; assembly: GCA_902810765.1. GTDB lineage: Bacteria > Chloroflexota > Chloroflexia > Thermobaculales > Thermobaculaceae > CADDYR01. Next base: position 10,972 of record CADDYR010000080.1, on the reverse strand, counting down.
CCCCGACTGCGACGGCTGGGGGGAAGTGCTCTGGCCCGCAACGGCCAGCGGGGGGCGCCTGATCGTTGAGGGGGCGGCCTGTGAGCTTTGACTGGGCGGCGATTGACTGGCAGAGCCCGCAGGCCCAAGGGGCAGTTGCGGCCGTGGCTGAGGTCAAGGCCCTCCTGACGCCGAGGGGAATAGTAAGGGCGCTCGTGGACCTCCAGGACCCGAGCAGGGCGGCCTGGTTCATGGACAAGGACACGCCCGAGTTGTGGACTGAGGGCGAGCTGAGGGCGCTTGCCAACACGCGGGCCGTGCTTAGGGCGGCTCTGACCGACGAATGCCAGGCCGACCGCTGGGGCCACAGCCCTGATGATTGCGGCCCTACCACGGGCGGTGTAGACTAAGGGCGCTGCGGCTGGGTACGGAAGGCCCTCGTGCTGATGGGTCTGGCGGCGCTGGGCTCTTTCCGTTGGCGGACTGGTAAAGCTGCCACCTGGGGCGCACAATGAGCTTGTCGGGGCCCTATGACCTCGATCTGTTCTTCGACAGGGAAGCCCCCTTGGCCTCTGGGGCCAAGGGGGCTTCCCTGTTTGTGGTGGCTATGTCAGGCGCTTAGCCCGCCGTGTAGCCTGTGACCTTGACGAAGGCGGGGGGCCGCCTCACGGCAAAGCCGACGTTCGTGACTGCTCGGAACCACGCGCTGTTGGTGGCAAAGGCATCGCCCGCCTCGTTGCTCACGTCCACCGCCAAGCTCTGCTCGGTGACCAGGTACGCCTCCTTGAAGGCCCCTACGATCAGCACATCCTCGTTGGCGCCCGCCCCCAGGTCCGTGGGGATGTGAGGATCGAGCACGACCTGAAGGCCCCAGATGCGGCTCGCCTGCCCCGTCTGCAGGGCGTCGAGGATGTACCTGTTCCCGCCATCCTTCTGCCCGAGCATCACGCTGTACCGACGGGGATGCATGACCACGTGAGTGGGCTGCACGCCGCTGTTGGCAAAGGCGTTCGCTGACGCCTGTCGGATGTCTTCGAGGATGTTGCCAGTGGTCGGCATCGAGCCGACGCCAGGCGTCGCCAGGATGCCCTTGGGCTGGCCCGAGCCCGTGCCGTTGAGGGCCGCGTTGTCTATGATGTGCGCCAGCTCGCTCGCCAGGTCGGCACTGACCACCTGATCGGCGGCGGGGCGACTCTGGCGCAGGAGCTGGTTCGAGACCTTGACCAGCGCGGCAGCAGTGAACCCGTCAATCACGATCTGGCTGAACGCCATGGACGTTTCTGGGATTTGGCCAAGCTCGGCCACCCAGGCTGCCTGCGTGCCCGAGGCCACCGTTGACAGGAAGAACGGGAAGGAACTCGTCTGCACATTGCTGACGATCTGGGCCATCGACGCGAGACCACGAATCAGCTCAGCTATCTCAGAGGAGTAGGTGGGAGGCACCAGGTAGCCGCCTGCGGCGTCGGTGGAGGACCCCAGGGCCTTGCCGCCGTACACCCGATACTCCGCCTCGATGCGGCCCGCCTTGGCCCCCAGCGCCCACTCGGTCAGCCCATTCAAGCTGCCCACGGCCTGCGGCTGGCCCACGGCCTTGGCGGCGAACTGCGGCGCTGGAGAGTCAATCGGCTGGCCCGCGTCGTAGATTGGCTGCGAGGGGCGGCCGCGCGGCATCATCTTCGCCACGATGGCCTTGATCTCTTCCTCGGTCAGCCCCTTGGCCCCGTCGGCCTGGCGGGACGTCGCAGCCCGCTTCATGGCATACGCCTCGGCCAGTCGCTCAGTGGCCGCCGTCAGCCTATCTATCTGCTCGGTTATGTCCTGCATGGCTTGTTGTCACCTCAGTGGTTGGTCTGCTGCCTCTGAGGCCCGTGCCCGCCCCGTGGCGAGCTGGTACACACTTCGGCCGTCTTGTTTCGCTTGCCCGCCCCCGTGCCAGTCGCGAGCTAGCTGGTTGGCAGAACAAAGGGCGAGGCCCTTTCGTCCCCAGTATCGCGGGGACGCGGTAGGGCTACAACTAGAGGCCAATGCGGCCCAGCACGAGGCTCTCCAGGTACAGACGTTCATATGTGGGGCGTATGGCCTCGACAAACGCATCGTTGAAGCGCTGGAGGTGGTCGGGAGTCACCTCGGCGGGGTCGGCGGTCCCCATCATCTCGGCCACCTGGTCAGGCGTGTACTCGGTGAAGATGCGCATCCTGGTACGCTCAAGATACGGGCGTTCGAGGTAGAAGCGCCCGTCAGCCGTCTCCAGCACAACATCACCTGGCAGCTTGACGAAGGCGTGGGCGTGAAAGTGGCGATCAGCCGTCAGGCGCCAGCCCCCAACGACCATGGCCAGGGGGCTAATGTCTCGGGCGTGCTCTAACACGTAGAGCGGAGCCAAGTTCCCTCAGACGAGATTATAGTGACAGCCCCTGATGACACCCACGCGCCACGCCTCGGGTACCTCAGCCAGGGGCGCCAGTGGGGGCGGGTCTTGTTGGATGTAGCGCGCGACCTCGCAGCAGTCGCAGGAGCATATCGGCCCCGAGGGGTCAATGCCCGCGTCCTTGAGCTGGCGCCCTATCGAGGCCAAGGCGAGGGCCGTAATGTCGCCAGGGCCAGTGACGTGCTGCCCGCCGCAGCGGGCGCATAGTCCGCTCACTCTGCCACCTCCGCAAGAAGCCGCCCAAGCCAGTTACAGCGGCACAGCCGCACCTCGGTGCCGCCCTCGCAGACCACGACGAGCTGAGCGATATCGTGAACCACCTTCCCGCCGCATTGCGGGCAACGGCCCCAACTCGCGGTCCTACGCTCAAGGGCCGCCAGGCGGGTCGCGACGCTGCGCTTACTCATCCCTGGCCTCCTCAAGCGCCCTCAGCCTGGCCTCAAGCTCGTCCAGTTCGTGAATCGCGATCAGGCGCCCCGCCAGCTCCGAGATCGCCCGCCCCTGCGACGCGCTCAGCTCGCCAGCCTCGATGCGATCCAGCACGCCCAGGAGATAATCGCGCAACTCGCCCAGCTCGGGCCTGCGGGCCAAGCGCCTGACGTTAGCTCGGGCCTTACCTCCGCGCCTGCGGCCCGCCTGCATAGCCACCTTGCGCTCAGGGTCGTGGAAAGCGCAAAGCCCCGACTCTAGCGGCTTTCCGTGGCAGGGCCGCCCGCTGGCTGTGAGGTGTGGACAGGTGCTGGTGCGCACGGGCGAGGGCACCGCCGCGATGTTCAACACCGTCGGAGCGCTCATGCTACTCTCCTGCGGGGCGGCAACTGCCATATGAAAGGCCCTTGGAAGCTTGCGGCTCTCTGGCTAACCACACCCAACTCTTGCGCAGCTCGCTCCACTGTGCGGAATGAGATACCCCTGGCGTCGCTCGCGGTCCTGATCTCCGCGGCATTGCGCGGCCCCGACGCCAACAACTCCAGAACCAAGCCCATCGCCCGTATCCTCTTGGCTCGGCTCACGGCATACATTAATCAGCTCCCTCCCGTCCCGCCGCCCTCAGAACGGCAGATCATCCAGGTCAATCGCGCCAAGCTCAACTGTAGCCGCAGGGCGGTAATCATACCATTCGCCCGAGCCATCATCCTCATCGTCAGCCCCAACCTTGCCAGGGACAGGGTCGGCCAGATCGAGCGCTCGCCTGCTACTGCTGGCCTCTGGTACAGCGACGGGCTGGGGGGCGTTGTCAGGGCCGACCGTCTCCCACAGGCCCCAGTCGCACCTGACAAGGCCGCTTGCCCTCAGTTCTTCCAGCGCCACGCTCACGTCTTGCGGGCCTCCGCTGGGCCGCAGTGCCTCCCCAAGGGCATCCTGATCAATGCCCATCGTCTCCGAGGCTTGCCTGACCACGGCGAATACCCTCCGCGCGTTGCCCGACAGCCCCGCCAAGCCCCCCTCCTCGGGTTGGGCGGCTTGAAGCCCGCGTATTCCCTCATCCGACTGTGTGTCGCTTGACGGGGTATTCCCTGCTTCCCCTATGGCCCCTTTGAGGGGCATGCTCGTACTTACTGCATCTCCCACACCCACAGCTCCTGTATCAGGGCTAGTATCCCCTTGGGGGATGGGGAAAGAATAACTACCCGCAAGGCCAGTTGACGGAGAAATGCCCCGAGTAATCTCTTGTGTATCTCTCTGCGTATTCTCTGGTATTGCAGCGCCACCCTGTCGTTTCCATCCGTCACCCTGTCTCATCCATCCGTCACTGTGACGTATGAGGGAATACGCGGGCTTCAGGCCGATATCGGCGGCGGCAGGGTCATAGCCGTGCAGAGCCAGGGCCCCGAAGATGGCCACGAGGTTGGGGCGATACTGGAAGGTGCGATCGTAGCCGCGCTGGGGGTTGCGCCTGCGGTCCAGAAAGCCCAGCTTGACCAACGCATCGAGGTGGCGGTTGACGGTCCGCTCGCTACAGTCGAGCATGGCCTCGTCCTTGATTTGACTGGCGGACTTGAAGATGTAGCCGTGCTCTCGGCTCTCGCCCTGGCCCGCCAGTCTGGCCCGCTCCTCCTCGAAGTAGGCGCGCTGGTCAGCCGCGCGGGCACGGCCCCTGCGCTGTGCCCAGTAGATGAACTGCCCGAGGATCGAAGCGCGGGCCGTGTTGCTCCCCACGATCTCCCACAGGGGCCTCCACAGAGCAGCAAGGTGATTGCCTTGCGCCTCGCTGCTCTGTGGAGCCTCGGTTGTATGCTCGCCAAAATCTCGGTACTCTCTATTCATCAACGATGCAAAGCCTCCCGCCACCTCGCGGGTGACGCTAGTGAGTCCCTATCCCCAATCTCTCCCCCGCCGCTGTGGCAAGCAGCGGCTTTCCCTCATCGTATGCCTGTCGCGGTAGGCATACCAGTCGTGTCGTGGTAGACATCGGGGGATGGAGCTATACTGCGAGCAAGGCGGGATGGGATACGATGAGCCTCACATCAAGCCAGCCCCTGGCGACCACGGAATACGGTTCGAGCAGGACCCAAGAAGGCCAGCCGCGCCAGACTTCTTGCTTGATCCAGAGACATACACCATCCACCGCGATCCCAACGTGGTTGCTTGAAGGCAAAGTATCAGGGGGCCTTGAGCACTTCTAGGAGGCGAGGCCGATGACGAGCAGGGCGGCGCCGTTATGTCTGAGCTGCAAGCACCTGTGCACAAGCCACGGGCCGACGTGGACGTGTGGCGCGTTCCCCAAGGGCATCCCCGACACGTTCGTGGACGGCGATGGGGCGCACCTAAGGCCTGTGCCTGGGGACCACGGCATCCAGTTCGAGCAGGACCCCGAGAAGCCCGCGCCGCCAGACTTCATGCTCGATCCCAAGTTCTATGGCGCCAAGGCCTGAATGACGGGATCGAGCATGCGTCTTGCGCTCACCGCGCGTATCTGAGAAGATGTGGGGGGAGTGAGGGGCTAGGACGCGGCGGCCCTTAGCTCAGCCATGAGGGCATTGAACTCGGCCCGCTCGGTTTCCCACTGAATACTTCTTCCAACGTACCTACGCTGATCCGAACGACCTGATCGCGACGGTCGTGGCGGCGAAGGCGAAGGCCGCGGCCTATGCGTTCTCGGACGCGTTCTACAACGGCGACTCCGCAGCGAACCCGAAGCAGTTCGACGGCCTCGAGAAGCTGATCACCGACCCGTCGCAGTCGCTCTCGATGGGCGCGAACGGCGGGCAGCTGACTCTGGAGAAGATGGACGAGCTGCTGGACGCGGTCAGGCCGGGGCGGCCCGACGTGATCTTCGTGTCGAAGCGCACGCGGCGCCAGCTCTCGAGCCTCCGCCGCTCCTCGGGCGCCGTGCTCGAGACTGGCGTGGACCAGTTCGGCCAGCACGTCGTGTACTACGATGGCATTCCGGTGGAGACGGACGACAACATCCGCGACGACCGGACGGTGGGCACGAGCACCGGAGCTTCTACCATCTACGCCGTGAAGTTCGGGTTCCAGAACGGGCTGATGGGCATAGACAACGGGGGCCTGCAGGTGGAACCGCTGGGCAGCCTGGAGACGAAGGACGCGACGCGCACCCGGATCAAGTGGTACGTGTCGCTGGTGCTGTTCAGGCAGTGCGCCGCGGCGAAGCTCTCCGGCGTGCTCGCCTAGAGCTCCCGGGCGGCCTTCGGCACCCCCTCCCATCCTGCCCCTCCCATCCTGGGAGAGTCGAACAGGTACAGCAGTAGCAGAGGGCGAGGCAGGTTTCGGCACCCCTCTCCCAAGATGGGAGAGGGGACGGGGGTGAGGGTGCGGGGGAAAGAGCTTCTCCCCCGCACCCTCACCCCTGCAACATGAGCGGGATAGCAGAACCTGGCACGTATAGTGCTATTTCTTCGCGCAACTCGCGAACACGACGAAAGGAGACTGCAACTGAGTGAAATCACCAACAGCACGGTACCTCGGCACAGCGCTCACCTGAAGGGAAAGGAGGTCATTCCGATGAAGATGCGACTGGCAACTCTGGTAATGCTCGTGTCCGCGCTCGTGGTGATACTTGCACCAGCGGCCACAAGCGCAGCGAGCCCGGCGACTGGCAGCCTGACGTTTCCGATCAGCAACGTCCAGATCACCTGCACGGCCGCTGGCTCTCCCAGCTCCTTGTGCACAGCGGCAGGCCAGGTGCTCAGCTTCAGTGGCACGGGCACCGTCACTAAGTTCAGCGTGGTGAACGGCGTCCTGACCGCCACGGGCACCATTACGGGCACACTGACCAACACGGTCACGGGCGCGACTCAGACCATCAGCGGCACGTTCAGCGGCGCCGTCAACGGTGGTACCGGCTCCTGCCAGATCCTGAACCTGACGATCGGCCCCATCTACCTCAACCTGCTGGGACTGGTGGTCCAGACGAACACGATCCACCTCACCATCACGGCTCAGCAAGGCCCCGGCAATCTGCTGGGCAATCTGCTGTGCGCAGTGGCAAATCTGCTCAATGGCAACGCCAGCAGCACGGCCCTGCAGCAGCTCGCCAACCTACTGAACCGGATCATCGCAGCACTGTAGCAACACAGCCCGCGCGGGGCCAGTTGGAACCTCTTTCCCCTGGCCCCCATACATCCCTAGAAAATACAACCTACATGACGCTGGCCTGGCTAGCAGTACAGTCGCCCCAACTCAGCGGTGCTGAGAAGGGCGGCTGGGGAACACGAGAGGAGGATACAAGCAGAGCCCGCCTCCTAGACGGAATCATCGGCCTGAAATTGGCGCGGGTCGCCTCCAACGCCATTCCACACGCCATAGCTGTCGCAGTACAGCGACTCGAGCTCTCGGGACGTGCTATTATGTTGGCAGCTCTCATCTGGAGGGAACGGAGTTGGGTCGGTTGCCGGGCTGGAGAAGAACGAGCTTGTGCACATATCGGCAATAACAGTACGTGTTGAGCGGGAGGGGTACTGTGCGCTACGTACTCCTAACAAGTATGATCTTGGCTACCTTCGTCGCTGCCGTGATTCTCGGTCATTTTAGGTCATGGGGCGGGTATCGCGTGACCAGCTACGGGGCGACCAGATCCAAAACACTCGGCGCCCGCGTAGTACCACTGCCAACGATACCTGTAATACCAACGGTGAGCGTGCCTCACGTGTCGGTATACAATCCGGTAACGACTCGCGATCAAGCCATAGGCCTCGCTAAGCGGCTTTCGATGAGACTGAGTGAGGACAACCCTGTACTGATTGATGCAGTGCTCACTACTCAGAAGGACGCGAGGGACAGATTGCGTGACCCGGACGGAACGCCATCCGATGGGCCGGACCCTCGTTCCACGGGAATTCCACCAGATGCGGCCGTATGGCTGGTGAGAATGCGAGGTAGCTTCGTTGCGGATGCCGTCGGGCCAGGAGACGAGGGCAAGGTTTTCCCTCCAACACCCGGATGGATGTTCGTCGTCATAAACGCAGCTAATGGCCAAGTGCTGGGCTACGGGATTATGCCGCAAGAATTCCCGATTAGATAGATGCTCTTGAATGCCGCGATACGGCTGCAGACGGGGATAGGCTCAGTCCTCACCGCCTGAGGATGCGAGCGAGGGCAGCGCGGAACGCGGAGAGGCCGTCGCGGTCCTCGGAGTCCACGACCTCCTGCTCCGCCTCCTCGAGCGACTTGAACAGCGTCGTCTGGGGAAAGTCCCAGTCGTACACCCGCACGCCGTCCGGGTTCATCCGCATGTACATCTGAGAGCGCACGGGCGGCAGAGGGATGCGCTCCGGAGTCTCGTAGGGTGCCTCAGGCAGCCTCGGCCGCGGACGCGGCGCCGGGGCGTGCGAGAGGCGGGCGCGTGCGCTGTGGTGGGCGTCCACCCAGCGGAGCCTGAGCAGCTTCAGCGGCGAGGGCTCGGCCACGCCCAGCCGGTAGCGCAGGTACGCTGCCCACAGCCACACCGGCCTGTGCACCACGAGACGTCGCAGCCTGGGGTATCCGGCCATCCTTCCTCCCTCCGAGTCGCTCGCCGGAGGGGTCGCAGCAAGTACGGTGCCGGGGGCAGGACCGAGGAGAGGTGAATGGCGACCCGGCACGAGGCAGCCATTGACAAACAAGCGACCTTCTCGCATGCTGGGTGCTTTCGAGTCTCCTCCCCACGGAGGTTCGAGGTCAATGAGATCCGACGACAGATTACGCGGATTGATCCTGGTGGGGCTGATGCTCCTGGCGACCGCCGTTGCCGTCATCCTGAGCGAAGGACCCGGAGGGAGGACGCGGCAAAGCCTCCCGGACAGATTCTTCGGCCCTTCGGGCCTCAGAATGACAGTCAGTAGAGGGGGCCTCGGAATGACAGGCTCATTACCCGGATTCGGTATCACGTCGCTGGATGCGAAGACCAGCGAGAGGCTGTCGGCAAGTGCTCTCGAATGGACAAGGGATTACAAGGTGCTGAGCGGGACGCCGAAGGTCGTGCTCGTCCGCGACCTCACCCTCCGTGATCTGCTGAGCCTGGGGAGGTGCCCGGGCCCGGATGAGGATCCGGCCAATCCGAAGTACGCCCTCGTGGTGGTACATGGCAATCTGGACCTCAGTAACTGGCCTGGAATGGCGATAAATCACCCGAACCCCGCGGACCGCAGATTCCACTACATCGCGTATGTAGCAGATGTATCGGGCAGCGCTCCGCGCGTGGTCGAGCAGCAGGCATCCCGCAACGGTGGGAGCTTCCGTACGATACTCGATAACCCGAACCTGCCCGACGATGTCGCCCCCGGCTCACCACCCGGGACCAGGCAGGTGGATACGACGATGAAGCCGCAGGACTGCCCGGCCTTCGGTAATTATGGGGCTCCGGCAACACCCGGTCAGGTACAGCCCACAAAGGCGCCGCCGGATTGAGCGATGAACGCACGGGCACCAAGCAACGGTTCCGTTCGCTTCGCTGCGACAGCCCCGCCGCACGGTCATCGCGCTCCCTGCCGTCCGTGAGCCCCTTCCGGCCTTGCGTGACGCGCCGGGAGGCGACCGGCTCGAGGCGCGGCGTTGACAGGCCCGACGCCCCGTGTTATGCCATACGGAAGCGTGGCGGATGGGGAGGCGGACGAACGGAGGTGCTATATGGCTATGTACGTCGTGCTCGGTAAGTTCACCGACCAGGGGATAAAGGACGCCCCGAACCTGCGCCAGAGGGTGCAGGAGAACATGCAGCGAGGTCAGCAGCTGGGGCTGAAGGTGCACGGCTGGTATCTGACGATGGGCCGGTACGACTTCGTCGTGGTCGCCGAGGGTCCGGATGACGAGACGATGGCCGCCCAGGCCCTCGGCGTCGCGGGCCGCGGAGGATCACGTACCGAGACGTTGCGGGCCTTCACGCTCGATGAGGTGGACGCGATCACTCAGAAGATGGGCTAAGGGCTCCGCTCTCCAGCCGCCACGCCCCGCGGTAGGACTGAGTGCCGAGCCATGAGTGCCGAGTGACGAGGGCTGAGATAGGTCCTGCTGCTAGACCTCCACCGCTTGTCGTTCAGGCGATGCCACTGTACATCGTTCGAGACCCGCGCCCTGCGTGACATTCTACACCCGCGCCGCCCCTTGTCATTCTGAGGCCCGAAGGGCCGAAGAATCTGCCCTGCCCTTCCGGGCGGCCCCTCACAGATCCTTCGCCTGCGGCTCAGGATGACAAAAGGGTAGAGGGCGCAGGATGACGACGCCTGGTGGCTCCAAACAGTGGAAGGGTAAGTGTCCAACCCGGAGTCCGTATGAGTGTTGGGCGGCGCCTCTCCACTACGCCTGTACCGGCTGCCATTCGGCGCTCCGCTGCATGTGGTTCTGAGGCCGCCCCTACGCTTGTCGTTTCGAGGCTGCGCCGCCCCTTGTCATTCTGAGGCCCGAAGGGCCGAAGAATCTGTCCGGGAGGCTTTGCTGCGTCCTCCCTCCAGATCCTTCGCCTGCGGCTCAGGATGACAAGGGGTAGGTGGCTCAGGATGACAAGGGGTAGGTGGCTCAGGATGACAATGGGTAGGCGTTCACCCGAACCTGGTATAACCAGGAAGAACGCTCAGCCCTCATTACTCATTGCTCAGCACTCAGTCCTCACTGGATCGGCCACGAGGGGATGCGCTCGTCAATCGCCCGCATGAGCTCGAGGGTCTCGCCGAGCGCCATCACCACCCGCTCATAGTGGAGGATGTCGTCGTAGGAGAGCGCGCGGCCCTTGCGGTCCTTCAGCCACTTCTCGCAGACCTGGTAGCCGCCGACGTGGAACTCCCACACCTCCCGAGGCACCTCGGTGAAGTGCTGGGTGCGGTTGATGAACACCCGCCGCTCCCGCTCGTCGTAGTGCACGCGCTCGACGACGTTCGAGCCCCTCTCGGGGAAGCCGGAGGGCGGATCGGCGAGCTCGGGCGCGCGGAGCAGGTGGAGGTTCACGAGCCGGCGGCCGAGCGCGGCGAGGTCGCGGAAGAGTGCGGGGTCGGAGGTGATCGGCACGCGCGGGAAGTCGGACTTCAGGAACCCGGCGTAGCGCTCGCGGTACGCCGGCGAGTACAGCACGGCGTAGATGTAGTCGAACACATCCTCCGGCGTGAAGGTAGGCTCCCTCTCCCCTATCCC
>CADDYR010000079.1 GCA_902810765.1 Chloroflexota bacterium | reverse complement strand
CGGCATCCAGCAGGTGCCCCGACAAGCCTCCTGAGTACGGCGTCAGGAGCGAGGGGAAAGGGTTAGATCGGTTCCTGGTGCCGCCGGGAGCGACGCGGGTCAGGCTGTGCCGCTACTACGCGCTCGCGGGCCGGAGCAAATGGATTAGGGTTTCGAGCACGATCACTAACAGGCACACCATCGCACGAATCATCTCGCTCCTGGACGCCGACCGGTCGGGATTCAGAGTGACACATGGCTGCGCCGGGTTTACCTACTTGGACGAAGCGCTGATCGCGTTCGGCTATCCGTCCTCACGGAACGTTAATGTGTTTGTGGGCCTGACGGGCTGTCAGAACCCCACGAATGGGGAGGGAATGGCGTTACAGCTCGAGTCGGCTCCATCACTTGGGCTGAGACTCGCCAAGGAATTCAACAGCCTGGTGCCGGTGCCGGGCCACCCACATCTGGAGGAGACGTTTTACCGAAGTTGATGCCCGATTCGTGTGACTGTGGGAGGTAGGCGCTGATCCTACGCCTCTTGCCACAGGAGACCGAGGATGTGAGATATGCTCTGACCTGCCTTGTCCTGATGGCGGCCTTGGTCGCCGCGTACCTGCTATCGAGTACGACCAGAGGCCTCATTACCGGAACGCCCGGCTCAGCGCCTCGTAGTTCGAGCGGCCACGTGGCACTACCGCCCAACCCAACGGTACCCGTACTGCCAACCGTGCACGTGCCGGAGGTGCCCGTGGACAAGGCGGTCGTGACCCGGGCTCAGGCCGTTCAGCTCGCCCGGTTATACGCGTCGCTCATGCACGAGGACAACCCCGTGCTGATAGATGCTCAGCTCACTACCCAGGCAGAGGTGAGGCGCATCATGGCAGGTCCCGACGGGACCACCGAGGGACCCGATCCTCGCTCGACCGGCATGTCCGACCAGGCGGCCGAATGGCTCGTCCGTATTATGAGGGGCAGCTTCCGGCCTCCTCACAGGGAACCCGGCCCCGGGCCGGAACCCACTGCCAGGATCAAGGGTTGGATGTGGGTGATCATCAACGCCGCCAACGGACAGCACGTGGGCTACGGCTACGTGCCGGAGGGCTACCCACTACGATCCCTCGCGACCGCTCCCGTCACCCGGCCGTGACGGCCGGCCCCCTCCTCGACAGCCCCGCGCGGGTATGGACGGATTCCCGAAGGCGTAGTAGCATTACGCTGGCGTGATGAGCGGCTGGAGGTGCGCGTTGGCCCGGCACGGGGTGCCCGATCGGCAGCAGGTGACCGAGCAGGTCCGCGCGATGGTCGCCGAACAGCTCGGGATACCGGTCGGGAGTGTCAGCCCCGAGGCACACGTGGTCCAGGACCTCGGCGCGGACTCCCTCGACATGACCGAGCTCGCCATCGCGATCGAGGACAGGTTCGGGTTCGAGGTCCCCGAATCCGAGTACTCGCGGCTGACAACCGTGGCCGAGGTCGCCGACTACGTGAGCTCGAGGCTTGCTTAGACCTCGACGGGGGGAGAGATGATGGAGCGTTTCCCGGGAATGATCCTTACCGAGGAGAGGGCACAGCGGTATCTGAGGGAGGGCGTCTGGACGGACGAGACGTTCGTGGACGTGATGGAGCGCAACGCCCGCGAGCGACCGGAACTCGAGCACCGGGACGAGGAGCGCAGGCTGACCTACCGCGAGCTGTGGGACGAGGCGGAGTCCGTTGCCGCGGCCCTCGTGAGCCTGGGCGTGCGCAAGGGGGACAAGGTCGCGCTGCAGATGCCGACGGTGCTCGACTACGTCGTGGCGCTGTTCGGAGCCGCCAGGATCGGGGCGGTCGCGGTGCTGCTGCAGGTGGATCTGGGGAGGGAGGCGGTGCGGGCCAGCCTCGAGCGGTCGGGGGCATCGGTGTGGATGGTCGCTGAAAGCTACCGCGGCGATCCGCTGGCCGAGATGGCGCGGTCCCTCGCTCCCGAGCTGCCGTCGCTCCGCCGGATCGTCGTGCAGGGCGCGGAGGGGTCGCTGCCGGACGACGTGCTGTCCTTCGGCGGGGTCCGCTCCTCCGGCCTCAGGCTCTCAGAGCAGGACGCGCGGGAGAACCGCCCCGGGCCGCTCGACGCGTTCGTGATGGCGTTCACCTCCGGCACGACCGGCTCGCCGAAGGAGGTCGTCCACCTGCACGCGAACTACCTGTGGTGCGAGCGGTCCTACGCCCGCCTCTACGGGCACAGGCCGGGCGAGGCCACGCTCTGCCTGGCGCCCCTCAGCCACCAGACGGGCATGCTCGTGGGCATGGGGCTGCCGGTGACGACCGGCGGACGGATGCTGCTCGTGGAGCACTTCGCCGTGCCGAGGGTGCTCGAGTGGATTGACGAGGAGAAGCCCGCGTACCTGGTGGGAGCGCCGCCCCACGTGATCCACATGGCGAACGCTCAGGGCATCCGCGACGTCCACAACCCGAACGCACGCTTGTTCATCTATGCGGGCGGGCCGGTGCCGGCGCCCGTGCTCCGCAGGCTCCAGGAGGACTCCGGCTACACCGTGAGCTGCATGTTCGGGTGGACCGAGGGGCTGGGCATAAGCATCACCCTGCCCGACGACCCGATCGAGGCGATAAGCCGGACGGTCGGGCGGCCGCTGCCGGGCATCGAGGTGCGGCTGGTGGACGAGGACGGGAGCGAGGTCCCGACCGGCACCCCGGGGGAGATGCTCTGTCGCGGCCCGAACTTCTGCGCCGGCTACTACGGCAACCCCGAGGCCGCGCACAGGCAGTGGGACGACGAGGCGTGGTTCCACTCGGGCGACCTGCTGCGGCGCGACGAGGAGGGACGCTTCACGTTCGCGGGCAGGCGCGACGACATCATCAACCGAGGGGGCACGAAGATAGACCCGAAGGAGGTCGAGGACGCGCTCGGCAGTCACCCGGCGATCGCGCAGGCGGTGATCGTAGGCGTGCCCGACCCGACGCTCGGCCAGCGCACGGTAGCCTGCGTGATACCCACGGAGGGCGCGCGCCCGTTCGGCCTGAGCGAGCTGCACTCGTTCCTGCTCGACAAGGGGCTCGCGCGGTTCCAGCTGCCCGACCGGCTCGAGTTCATGGAGTCGTTCCCGACCACGCACTCGGGCAAGACGAAGCGCAAGGACCTGCGTGCGATGCTCGCGCCGGAGCCCGCCGAGACAGCCGCGAGCGAGTAGCTCGGCTCGGAGCCACTGAAGAAATGAGGGACAGACCCTGACGCACCTCGAGCTGATGGAGCTGCAGGCCGAGACGCTCTACCGGCTGGACGAGCGCGGGAGGATGCTGCGCCAAAACGACCCGGACCGGGGAGGGGCTCCGCGCGTGTTCCTGGGCCGGACACTACACGGAAACGTGTGGCGCCTCCGCCACGACCTCGAGCCCGCCCTGGCCACCGAACTCGAGATGATCTTGGGGACAGAGCCGGTGACGGGCGACCTCGCACAGCCGCCCATGACCCTCGACCGCCTGCTCGTGGCACTTGGCGCGGCGCCGTCGGACGTGTCGAGGGGCCCCGCCTGGTGGTTCCCGCGGCGGCCGGAGCCTCCTTCAGGCGTCGTGCGCGTAACGGGTGCGAACAGGGACGTGCTGGCGCGGCACTTCGCGTGGCTCGTGGAGGAGTTGGCCGACTGGTCGCCCTGCGCAGCCGTCCTCAGGGACGGCGCCGCGGTGTCAGTATGCTTCAGCTCCAGGCTCTCGGCGAGGGCGGCCGAGGCCGGCGTCGAGACCGCCGAGCCGTATCGTGGGCGGGGCCTCGCGCCCCTCGTGGTATCCGCGTGGGCGTGCCTGATCTACGAGTCCGGCCGCCTGCCCCTCTACAGCACCTCCTGGGAGAACGCGGCCTCCCGAGCCGTCGCACGCAAGCTGGGAATATCGCTCTACGGCGAGGACATCTCGATACGGTAGCTCAGGGTCGGGCGCGCTCCGTGCAATCCAGGGCGGTGCGGATGAGCTCGTCTCGCAGCTCCCAGGCCCGGTCGCGGAGCCGGGCGGTCGTGACCAGCCGTATGCGCCGCTGGTGGGCCTCGTACGCCGCCAGGCTCTCGGGTCGCGTGCCGGTGGCGACGCTCCAGGTGGTGCGACTCGGGAGCCCGACGGGCGGGCGCGCGAGGTACACGGGCACGTCCACCTCCCATCGCTCGGGCTTCGGGATGTCGAGCAGGACCTCGTGCTCCGCGACTACGAGCCCGGTGAGCTCCGAGAGCCGGGCGCACAGCTCGAGCTCGAGCCGCCTGCGCGCCGCCTGGTCATAGAACAGCGCGTTCAGCCGCTCGAACACCTCCCCAGAGCCCCTCGCGAACTCGACGGCTCGCTTGTGCAGCTTCCGTAGCGTGAGGCCCTCCACGAGCTCGCGCGTGGTCGGCGGCATGTCGCGGCGCGAGAGCAGGACGAGCAGGCTGGCGTCATCCTGCGCCGCGAGCTCGTGCGCCGGGAGAGCTCCCACCTCCATGGCATCCTGCACCGCCCGCAGGAGCATCACCATGCAGGCGCGGTTCGTGTGGTGCCAGTACACGTTGTCGAACATCTCCTGCCGCGCCAGGATGAGCGAGTGCAGCGGGCTGATGCCCTTCTCGGTGATCCCGAGCACCGGCCCATCGGAGCCGGGCAGCACACGCAGGGCTTCGAGCAGCCTCTCGACGTCCACCCCGCCGTACGGCACGTTGCAGGCGCGGGCGTCGCGGGGCAGGTAGTCCAGCTTGTCCACGTCGAGCGCACCCGAGAGGAGCGCCCTGTACACCCGCCACCTGTGGTCTCTCGGCCCGTTCCCGGGGTGCACGAGCTCCACCACCGCCTCGGGCTCGACCCCGTACTCCGCCAGGACGCGCGCGACCTCTCCCCGCGTGATGATCTGCTCGGCGTTGTGCTCGTGCGGCTGGATGGGCGCCCCCAGCTCCTCGATACCGTGAGAGTACGGGTAGTGGCCGACGTCGTGCAGCAGCGCCGCCGCGAGCACCGCCCTGAGCTCCGAGGGTACTGCGCCCGCGAGGCCGCCGAGCTGTCCCAGGTCCAGCAGGTGCTCGAGGGCGCGCCTCGCCAGGTGGTACACGCCGAGGGAGTGCTCGTAGCGGGTGTGCGTGGCTCCGGGCCACACGACGTACACCCAGCCCAATTGCTTGACGCGCTGCAGCCTCAGGAACTCGGGCGTGGACATGAGCGCGAGCGTCATCGAGTCCACAGGCACTCGGCTGTACAGAGGGTCGCGGATTATCGTGGCGTGAGGATCGAGCGCGCTGTTCATCGGTCAGGCGATTCTAGCACCCGCCCGGTTCGGATAAGGGCTGGCTCCAGACCTCTCCGGCGCGCTGCGATCCTGCTTGTAGGTTCGCCAGCGGACCCTACGTCGTGTGCTGAGGCGACTGCTCGGCGTCGTCGGCCCCGAGCGGCGCCCTCCCCATGCGGCGGTTCACGAACCAGATGATTACCACCGAGAGCAGCGCGAGCAGGACTATCGCGGCTATGCGCCCGCCCCGCTCGGGGATTAGCGCGGCCCCGCCGAACAGGAAGGCGAGGGCGTAGAAGAGCAGCGCGGTGGCACGCTGGGAGAGGCCGAGCGTCAGGAAGCGGTGGTGCAGGTGCTGCTTGTCGAACACGTAGAAATGCTTGCCACTCCTCACGCGGCGGATGATGCTGTAGGCCACGTCGGCGATCGGCAGCCCCATCACGAGCAGAGCCGTGGCCAGCTTCGCGCTGCCCACCACCGAGAGCAGCCCGAGCACGAACCCCAGGAACATCGCACCCGAGTCGCCCATGAAGACGCGGGAGGGCGCGAAGTTGTACCTCAGAAAGCCCAGGGCTGCACCGCCCAGCGCCGCTGCGTACAGCGGGAGCTCGAGCTGGTGGATGCGCATCGCGACGACGAACAGCATCAGCGCGAAGATGAACGTGAGCCCACCCGCGAGGCCGTCTATGCCGTCCGCGAAGTTCACCGTGTTGATCATCCCCAGCACCCAGACGATCGTAAAACAGTACCCCACGATCGAGTTCTCGAGGTGAACCGTGCCGATCCCGGGTATGGTGACGCCGGGGATGGATATGTTGAACGCGACGACGGTCACGCACGCCGCGGCGCACTGGAACAGGAACTTGGTGAGCGGCTTCATGTCCCACAGGTCGTCCACCAGACCCACGATCGTGAGCGCGCAGGAGCCGACGAGCAGGCCGATCGCGGGATAGGCGTCGAGGTGTCCGGTGGCCACGAGCCCACCGACCACCACGGCGAACGCGATGAACATCCCAACGCCGCCCAGGAGCGGAGTCGGGATCCTGTGCACGCGCCGGGGCTCGGGGTATTGGACCAGGCCGTGTCTCTTCGCAAGCGGGATGCTGGCACGAGTGATCACGAGGGAGAGGATCGTGGCGGAGGCGAACACCACTAAGTAGGTCAAGCGCGACTTCTCCAGGCCACAGATTGGCTTCCAGCTCGGACGCACCCAATTCTAGCAGACCGGCGGGCCCGCATACCCCGCTCTCGTTCCGCCGCGGCCCGGCAGATCGTATCATTGGCATGCAAGGGATCACACCGAATCCGGGTGATGGGTCTGCCATTCTGGGCCCCCTGCCTCACCCGTCATTCCGAGGCCGAAGAATCTGTGGTTACCGCAACAGATCCTTCGCGGAGTTTACCCCTTCGCTCCCGCCCGGGGCAGGCTCTCGAGTGCAGCGAAGGGCTCGGGATGGCAGGCTTGGGTGGCGTGTGGATGCCAATCGGCGGGGTTTCACCCGGAACCCGTATCAGCCTGGAGGTGCGAGTTGACTCACAGGGCCGTAGCTATCGTGAGCGGAGGCGTGGACTCCGTCACGCTCGCGTACCTGCTCAGATCTGAGGGCTTCGATCTTCACCTGATCTCCTTCGACTACGGGCAGCGGCACAGGAAGGAGGTCGAGTACGCGCGAAGGTGCGCCGCGAGGCTCGAGGCGAGTTTCGACGTGGTGGACCTCACGAGCCTGAGAACGCTGCTGCGAGGATCGGCGCTCACCGACGACGTGGAGGTGCCGCACGGGCACTACGCGGCGGAGAACATGGCCGTCACGGTCGTGCCGAACCGAAACGCGATCATGCTCGGTGTGGCGTACGCCGCGGCCGCCGCAGAGGGCGCGGACGTCGTCGCGGCGGGGATGCACTCCGGCGATCACTTCATCTACCCCGACTGCCGCCCGAGATTCATCGAGGCATTCGAGGCGATGGAGCGGCTCTCGCTGGAGGGAGCCGCGAGCCCGTTCCCGAAGTTGTACACGCCGTTCCTGCACAGCTTCAAGCGGGACATAGTCGTGCAGGGCGCCCGCCTGGGCGTGCCGTTCGAGGACACCTGGAGCTGCTACGAGGGCCGCGAGCTCCACTGCGGGAGGTGCGGGACGTGCGTCGAGCGCAGGGAGGCGTTCGCCCTCGCCGGAGTGCCCGACCCCACGAGGTACCTGGAGTGACTCAGCTTCTCGGATGGAAGCCCACGAGCAGGGGATAGCGGTTGGCCAGCCCCTTCGCCCGTGCTTCTAGCACAGTGCTCCCCACGAGCGGAGCACATCACCGACCTCCGACAGCGAGCGTGCGACGGCATCGGCCCGGGAATCGGGCGGAGCGGGCCTCTCGATCGCGAGCAGGATCGTCCGCATGCCCATCTCGCGGGCCGGCCGGACGTCCTTGATCTCGCTGTTGCCCACCATCACGCACTCCTCCGGGCGGCATCCGGCTATCTGCAGCGCCGCCTCGAACATCGCCCTGTGCGGCTTCTTGTGGCCCACGTCCGGCGACGCCACGATACCGTCGAGCAAGTCGGCGATCCCTACCTGCGCGAGGTCCTCGGCGTACTCCCGGGCGCCGCGCCAGCCTGTGTTCGAGACGAGCACTCTCCTCAGTCCACACCCGGCGGCCTCCTGGAGCAGCTCGACCACGCCGGGGAAGAGCTCGACAACGCCCAGGGGGCTCACGGCCATCGCCCTCATCACCCTCCGAACGATCTCCTCGCCCGGCTCCAGCCCGTGCTCGAGGAGCGCGCTCCTGATGACCTCCGGCACGTCCTGACGGTGGATGCCCGCCTCGGCCTCCCTCCGGGTCTGCTCGGTCAGCAAGCTCGTGAGAGTGCGCTCGAGCGTCTCTCCCCTTCCGGGGAACGCCGCCTCGAGGTTCGAGGCGCGCATCGGAGAGTGGAGCTCGGCCGCGGGCCAGGAGTCCGGCCAGAGCGTGCCGCCCATGTCCAGCAGCAGTGCCGTGACGCGTGGGTCCACCCTCACCCTCCTCTCTACTCTGTGCCGAGCACCGTCGCGCCCGCGCCCTCGACCGGCTTGCTCACGTAGACGTCGGCTCGCCTGCCGGCCCTGGCAGGGTACTCCGCCTCGATCCTCCCCCGAAGGGCCTCCACCGCCCCGTCCTCGACCAGCGCCACAGCGCATCCCCCGAACCCTGCTCCGGTCATTCTCGCTCCGATCACGCCGGGCACGGACGACGCTATCTCCACGACCGCGTCCAGCTCCGGGGAGCTGACCTCGTACAGGTCGCGCAGGCTCTCGTGCGAGGCGTACATCAGCTCGCCCACCCTGCGCGCGTCCCCCGCCTCCAGCGCCCTCGCGGCCTCGAGGGTGCGAGCGTTCTCGGTCACGACGTGCCGCGCCCGCCTGGCCCGGACGTCGTCGAGAAGGTCCGCGCTCGCCTCCAGCTGCTCCGGGGACACGTCCCGCAGCGCCCGCACACCGTGTAGCCTCTGTCGAAGCCTCCGGACCGCCTCCTCGCAGTCCGCCCGGCGGTTCCGGTACTCCGACCCGGCGAGCTCCCGGCGCACGTTCGTGTCCACTATGACCATCGAGACGCCGGGCAGGTTGATCGGTATGTGGCGATGCTCGAGCGTCCGGCAGTCGAGCAGGAGCGCGTGCCCGGCTCTTCCCAGCGCTGATATGAACTGGTCCATCACCCCCGTCGGCACTCCCACGAAGTCGTTCTCCGCGTGGTGCGCCGCCATCGCGATCTCCTCGGGAGGGATGTCGAGGCCCGAGACCGCTGCGAAGGCGTTGCCGAACGCCACCTCGACCGCCGCCGAGGAGCTCAGCCCCGAGCCGATGGGCACGTCGC
Organism: Chloroflexota bacterium; assembly: GCA_902810765.1. Taxonomy (GTDB): domain Bacteria; phylum Chloroflexota; class Chloroflexia; order Thermobaculales; family Thermobaculaceae; genus CADDYR01. The sequence goes on along the minus strand of CADDYR010000079.1, from coordinate 5,591 downwards.
CCGTATACGCCGTGTCCATTCCGGACAGCCGGCGCCCGTCGCGGCCCAGCATCACCGCGACGCCCTGAGGGTAGCGCATCCACAGGTCCTCGGGCGGTCGGGAGTCACCGAGCTCGAACTCGCCCAGCCTGTCGAGGTCGGCGGCGAGCAGCCTGACGCGCCCGTCCTCGCGGGGCGAGGCCACCACGTCCACCTCGAGCTCCACTGCCGCGGGCAGCACCCATCCGTCGTTGTAGTCCGTGTGCTCGCCGATGAGGTTCACTCTGCCGGGAGCGCGGGCGGCGACCGTAGGTGCACGGCCGAAGCGCTCCTCGAACCGTGCGACGAGCTTCGGCAGGTGCGTGTAACCGCTCACTCTACCTCCCCCTCCACCGGCAGGACTCGGCGCATCTCCTCCGCCTTCTCCTCTGGCAGCGCGTCGTTGATGAAGCTGCCCGCGCCCGTCTCGCTCCCCGCGAGATACTTCAGCTTGTCCGCCGTGCGGTGCGGCGGGTAGAGCTCGAGATGGAAGTGCACGTAGGGCCGGTCCTCGCCGTCGGTGGGAGCCTGATGCAGCGCCATGATGTAGGGCATGCTGAAGCCGAACAGCTGGTCGTATCCCACGAGCACCCGCTTGAGCGCCCGCGCGAGGCTCCACGCCTCCTCGTTCGTGAGCTCAGGCAGCGCGCCGAGGTGTCGCTTCGGGAGGATATGGACCTCGTACGGCCAGCGCGCGTAGAACGGGATCACCGCAATGAAGTGTCCGTCCTCCACGAGCACCCGCGAGCCGTCCGTAAGCTCCTGCGCGATCACCGCGCAGTGCACGCACTCGCCCGTCCGCTCCCAGTGGTCGCGAGCGGAGGCGATCTCTCGGGCGGGGATCGGCGGCACGTACGGGTAGGCGTAGATCTGGCCGTGGGGGTGGTGCAGGGTGACGCCGATCACCTCGCCCTTGTTCTCGAAGATGAACACGTACTCGACGAACGGCAATGCTCCCAGCTCCGAGTATCTGTCCGTCCACACCGCGATCAGACGCCGGATGTGCTCGACGCTCTGCTCGGCGAGCGTGGTATCGTGCCGGGGCGTGTACACCACCACCTCGCACACGCCACTCGAGGGCCGGACCTCGTACATCCCGTGCGACTCGACGGCTGGCTCGGTCGGCTCGCGTCGGAGCGAGGGAAACTTGTTCTCGAACACCGCGATCTCGAAGTCTGGCTCGGGGATCTCGGTCTCGAACCCTCCCGGAGCCGTGGGGCACAGGGGGCAGTAGTCGCGGGGAGGGAGGAAAGTACGCTCCTGCCTGTGCGTGGCGGTGATGACCCACTCGCGCAGCACGGGGTTCCAGCGGAGCTCAGACATCGCGCCTCTCCCTCTCCTGCTGTCGTTCGGCCTCGCTCTTCTGCGGGAAGGAGTAGTAGTAGACGTATCTTCCGTCGGACTTCTGCTCTCGGCGCTTCTCGAAGCGCACGCCGTCCGGCTGCGGGGTGTCCAAGCGTGGTCCTCCTGACGTGACGCGCTCAGAACGCGTGGATCGCGGCTTCGCATTATACCCGAATGCGGCAGGTTCGCCCCACGCCCGAACGCGGTGGCAGCCATCTTGCTCTGTCATGACTCGCAGTACGCGACTCATGGGCACGCCTCTCGTGTCGTAACAGCATAGTTCGCTTCCGACACCGCCCACAATCGAACCACCACGCATCGAGGAAACCGTTTCGGCCTTCCGAACACGGGGGCGCGCTCTAGACGATCAGCACGCGCTTACTTCAGGGTTTCTCAACCAGGCGTCAATACAATCGGACGAGCGGGAAGGCAAGCGCCGCCCTCTATGCTGCGCTCCTGCCCGCGCAGCGCGCTCGGAAAAGGAGACGACTATGGATCGAGTGCTCTATCTCAGCCGCGAGGAGATGCTCAAGGACGTGGAGCGCAGGGCCCACAGCGGCTGGCTGGTGGACAGGATAGTCGCCCGCGCGGATGACTCCTACGAGGTGGAGTTCGTCAGGCATCAGCCGGTCGGGCTCTCAGCTCAGGTACAGCCGGCGTCCAAGTAGCTGCGTCCGTGCTGTAAACTGGTGCCATCGGAGCACGAAGGAGCATTCGTCGTGAGAGTGGCATACGTCTTCAGCACGTCAGGACACACCGCCAGCTACAAGCTCGGCAAGATGATACTGCCGCAGCTCGAGGAGCATCGGCACGGCGCGGAGGTCGTCGGGATGTTCTTCTTCGACGACAACACGTTCGTGCTGCGCAAGGGCGATCCGCTCGGCGAGCGGCTCGGCAGGGTCGCGAGGGAGCAGGGGATAATGCTCATGCTCTGTGACCAGTGCGCGAATGAGCGCAACCTCGCGGAGCCCGAGGGCGACGGCAGGTACCGGCCCAAGGACGTCGTGGAGGGCGTGCGGGTCGGCTGCTTCCCGGACCTGTACGCCGCGCTCGCGGGCAACCCGCCTGACCAGGTGATCACGCTCTGACACAAGCATCGGGGAACTAACCACCCGTTCCCCGGTATCCACATCGCAGTATGGGGCGTTCCGCTCCGAGTGTCGTCGTCAGGAGGCGTCACTCTCCCCTGTGGCCCGCGCTCCGGCCGAACACCTTCTTCAGGATCGGGTTGATCTCCCTCCACTCGGGCCACACGACCGACTGACCATCCTGGGTCGTCCCGACCGGCCCCTCGATCGTGTAGAAGTGGATGTTCTTGTTCGGCACCGCCGCCATCCACCTGCCGAGCCTGAGCTGCTCGCCGAAGCTCAGACTCGTCTGGAGGTTGTCTCCGACTATCCTGAGCAGCTCCGGAGCCTTGAGGATGATCGCCGGGTTCTTCGCCTTGTGCTTCACCGCGAGCAGCACCTGCTGCTGGCGCTTCATCCGCCCGAAGTCGCTGTCGGGGTGGCGCGTGCGGGCGTACTCGAGCGCCCTCTCGCCGTTCATGTGCTGCCAGCCCGGCTCGAACACGATGCGCTTCGTCTTCCAGCCGACGGGGTAATCGGGGTCGACGAGCTTCCTGGGGACCTTGACGTCTATCCCGCCGAGCGCGTTGATGCCCTTCACGAATCCCTTGAAGTTGATCATCGCGTACTCGTCGATGCCGGATATACCGAAGTTCTGGCGGAGTGTGAGGATCAGCAGGCCGATGCCCCCGCCGGTCCGCTTCCGGTTCTGCGGCAGATCCCCGATGGGGTAAGCGGCATTGATCTTCCAGTAGCCGTAGCCCGGCACGTACACGTACAGGTCGCGCGGGATGCTCAGCACGTTGATCTCGTTGTGCTGGAAGTCGAGCGACGCCACGATGATCGTGTCGGTGCGGGTGCTCTCGCCCGGGTTGCGCTGATCTATCCCGACGAGCAGCACATTGATGCGCTTCTTACCGTGCCAGCTCTTGATGTCGCTTCTGGCAATCACTGCGGTGGCGGTCTTGCGGACCTTCGGGGGGATCTTCGTCTCCGTGGCGGTCGGCGAGGGGCGCGAGCCGGTGGTCGATGTAGGCGTTGGGCTCGCCTTCGTTGCCTTGGTCTTCGGAGTAGGGAAGATCACCACCGGCTTCGTGCCCTTGGGGGCGGGGGGAAGCGTGGCGAGTGCCTGCTTCGGTATCTCCTTGTGGATTCGACTCTCAGTGCGTACGAGGTTGAATCCGACGTACCCGGCCCAGACGAGGGCAATCACCACGACGGCGCCCAGGATCATGTAGGGCGCCCGTATCGTGAACCGCCCCTCCCTGCCGGGGAATCTGAAGCTCATTGTATTCTTTGACCTCTGAATAAGGTGCGTAGCGTGCGGGGCACAAAGTCCCCTGCACAGTATATGGTCTAATCCCGGGCTCGTTCAACAAGAAGCGTGCCCGGGCTCACGCTGGCGGCGCAAGTCGGCCGTGAGTATAACGCGGCGAACGACGCCAGCGTTTCAGTCAGACGCCCGAGAAGGCGCTGAACCCTCCGTCCACGGGCACGACCACCCCGTTGACGAAGCTCGCGGCCGGGCTGCACAGCCAGATCAGCGTGCCCACCAGCTCCTCGGGCTCGCCGAAGCGGCCGGCGGGCGTGTGCTCGACGATCGCCCGCCCGCGCTCGGTGAGCGCGCCGTCCTCGCCCACGAGCATGCGCCGGTTCTGCTCGCCCAGGAAGAACCCCGGAGCGATCGCGTTCACACGGAGCGCAGGGCCGTGGTTGCGAGCGAGCTCCACCGCGAGCCAGCGCGTGAAGTTGTCTATCGCGGCCTTCGCCGCAGCATACCCCATGACCTTCGTGAGCGGCCGCTGCGCAGCCATCGAGGAGATGTTCACGATGCAGCCCGCCTCATCCGAGCCGCTCCGGCTCACGCGCTCGGCCATCGCCTCCCCGAGCACCTGGCTTGGCAGCACCGTGCCCAGCAGGTTGAGGTCGAGCACCTGCCGGAGCGCCTCCAAGGGTAGCCCGAACACCGGGTTCGTCTCGTCCACCACCGCGCCCGACGTGTTCCCGCCCGCGGCGTTCACGAGGATGTCGACCCGCCCCCACCTCGCGAGCACGGCATCGCGGGCGGACTCGAGCTGCCGCCGGTCGAGCACGTCCGCGGGCAGGGGCATCGCCTCGCCTCCCACGGCCCGTATCGCCTCGGCTGCCTCGCGTGCGACCGCCTCCCTGCGGCCGAGGACTCCGACCCTCGCGCCCGCCCTGGCGAGCCCCCTCGCCATCGCTCCGCCCAGCACGCCCGTGCCGCCCGTGACGACCGCGACCCTGCCCTCGAGCCCGAACAGGTCGTCCAGAGCCTCCCTGCGCTCGGCTTCCCGGCTCAATCGTCGCCCTCCAGTCTGTAAGCCCTCCTCGCGAGCCCGTACGCCAGCTCGCGGGCCATCTGCCCCGCGTCGTCGCCCGCCAGGCGCCCGGTGGCGACCCGCCGGGCGAGCCAGTTGCACGTCACCCTCCGCCAAACGTCGTGGCGGGCGGGGATGCTGGCGAACGCACGGGTGTCGTCGTTGAACCCCGCGGTGTTGTACAGTCCTGCGGTCTCGATCACGGCGTCCAGGTATCGCTCCATGCCGTCCGGACTGTCGAAGAACCACCAGGGCGGCCCGAGGAGCACCGCCAGGTAGTGACCCGCGAGCGGAGCGAGCTCCCGGCCGTACGCGCTCTCGTCGAGCGTGAACAGGATCAGGCGGAAGCGCGGATCGTTGCCGCGCTCGTTCAGCAGGGGGCGCAGATTGCGCGTCCACTCGGTCGCGATCGGTATGTCCGCGCCCACGTCCGGGCCGAACCGCTCGAACAGCGGGGCGTTGTGGTTGCGATAGCTGCCCGCGTGGAGCTGCATCACCAGGCCGTCCTCGGCGCTCATGCGCGCCATCTCCACTAGCATGTGCGCGGTGAAGCGCGCGGAGTCGCCCGCGGTCGCTTCTCCCCTCAGCGCCCTCGCGAACACCCGCTCCGCCTCGCCATCCGGCATGCGCTCCGTGTAGGGAGTGGTCGCGCTGTGGTCGGTGGCGCGTGCGCCGAGCCTCTTGAACTCCTCCCTACGAGCCTCGAGCGCGCGCACGAACGAGGCGTAGCCCGTCACCTCCACCCCCGACACCCTCGACAGCTCCGCGACGTGCTCGCGCCAGCCGGGGGTGTCGAGTTTGACCACGGCGTCCGGCCTGAAGG
>CADDYR010000078.1 GCA_902810765.1 Chloroflexota bacterium | reverse complement strand
ACTCGGACGCGCGCACCGCAGGGTCTCCCCCCGCGCGGTGGACTATCTCCCGCGCGGCGAGGGGGCTGAGCCCCGCGACCGCCGAGACGAGCGTCTGCCACAGCGGTGTGGAGGGCTTCGCGCCCGAGGCCGCCTCCTCGAGGTCCTGAGGGGTGAGCCTGTGGGGCTGGACCCCGCCTCGTGCGGGCGGTGGCGTGTAGGGCTTCTTCGGCAGCACCGGCCGCACGCGGCTCATCTCCGGTGTCACCCGCCTCGCGCTCTCCAGGACGGTCGTGCGCTCGGCGTCGAGCAGGAGCAGGTTGCTGTGGCGGCCCATCAGCTCGGCCTGGAGCCAGACGGTCGTGTTGTTAGGCTCAGACCTTTTCGATATACTCATCGAGATGATCCTTTCCGCCGCCGGCTGCTCGATCTCCGATATCACGCCGTCGAGCACGTGCTTGCGCAGCAGCAGGCCGAACGGGGTGACGAGGCCCGGCGCGGAGGTCGGGCGCACCGAGAGCAGCAGGGCGCGCGGGTCTGCCGGCTCGGCGGTGAGCAGCAGGTAGCGCCTGCGGTGGTGGGCGTAGATCTCGAGTGCCACGGAGCTCCGGTCGGTCAGGACCACCTTCTGCACGAAGCCGCCCAGGACGGTGGCCCTCAGCTCGTCGCTCACGGCGGCCGCTGTCAAAGCGTCGAAGTACATGCTCCTGATCCCTGTGTGCTGCATCCCAGAACGGAGGACCCGTAGTTGTCAGGGCACCCGGTGAACCCGGAGGAGAAGCTGCCCGCCCTGCTCGTGGTGCTCTCCGGACCGTCGGCGGTAGGCAAGGACACGGTCATCCAGAGGATGCGCGACCTCGGCCTGCCCATGCATTATGCCATCACCGCGACCACCAGGCCCCGGCGCCCGGGGGAGATAGACGGCTTCCACTACTACTTCCTGACCGAGGAGGAGTTCGAGAGGCGCAGGGAGCAGAACGAGTTCCTCGAGTACGCGAAGGTGTACGGTCACTGGTACGGCTCCCCGAAGCTGCCGGTCCGCGACGCGCTCGTGAGGGGGCAGGACGTGATACTGAAGCTCGACGTGCAGGGCTCGCGCGCGGTGATGAGGCAGGCGCCCGAGGCGCTGTTCCTCTTCCTAGCCCCGCCGAGCATCGGCTGGCTGCGGTATCACCTGCGCGAGCGCAAGACGGAGTCCGGGGCCCGGCTGCGCGAGCGCGAGGAGGCGGCGATAGCCGAGCTCTCGGCCGCAAGCGAGTTCGACCACATAGTCGTCAACCAGGACAATGACGTGGACCAGGTGGTGAGGGAGATCACGCACCTGATCTCGCAGCACCGCCGCAACAAGCCCCGCATCGAGCTCTGAGCTCTTCCGCCACGCCCACTTCGAGCGCCGGAATGACATGCTCGGCTACTCGCCCGGATTCGGTGTCGCGGCTGGCAGATAGTGACGCGGCGCTACGAGGGCACGGAGAGCATGTAGCCGATGCCGGGACGGCTGACGATCTCGACCGCGGCGCTCGCGGCCCCGACCTTGCGCCGGATGTGCCGGATGTACACCCGGAGCGCGTCGGCCATCTCGGGCCGGTGCTCCCCCCACGCCTCCGCGAGCAGTACGTGATGCGGTACCACGTGGCCGGCGTGCGCGCACAGCTTTCGAAGGATGCGGAACTCGGTAGGGGAGAGCCGCAGCTCGGTGCCGCGCGCCCATACCCTGTGCATCCCGAAATCTATCCTGAGGTCGCCCGCGACGAGCGGCACCCTGCGGCCGCCCTCGTGGCTCATCACGTGCCGGCGGTACATCGCGCGCAGCCGGGCAGGCATCTCCACGCCGATCCTCGACATCGCGAGCGCGTCGTCCGCGCCCGCGTCCAGCGCGCGGATCACGAACTCGTCGGCGTCCGTCGCGTCCACGGCAAGGATCGGCGTGAGCCCGAACCTCTCGCGCAGCTCGACGATCCTCGCGAGCGCGGCCCCCGGCTCGCGGCACACGCAGACGCACACATCGTGCGATTCGGAGGCTTCCAGGGGAGCGTCCGGGGTGACGGTGGTGGGGAAGCGGTTGCCGCGGAGGACCTCCTCGCAGGCATCCCGCTCCCTGGTGCGCTCGCCCACAAGCAGTATCCTGGGAGACGTACTGCCCACGGCCTGAAGTTTAGTCAGCGCACGTACCGGTGTCAAACATGCGGCACGGAGCTCGTGGACACCCCGTCGGCTGGCTGGTAGAATTCGGGCGACATGCCGAAGACCTTTGTCAGGTGCCTGCCCGCAGTCGCGCTCGGGGTCGCGTTGGCTGCCTGCGGCGGGCCACAGATCCGGGCAGAGCCGAACTGGACTCCGGCGGTGCTCATCGTCACCCCGACGACCAACCCCGCGCTGGTGCAGGCGTCCCCGACGCCCCTGAATGTGCCGACGAAGCCGTACACGATCAAGCCCGGCGAGACGCTCGCACAGATCGCGCAGCGGTACGGGCTGACCGTGCAGCAGCTGGCCGCGCTGAACGGGATATCCAACCCCAATCACGTCCAGGCCGGGCAGGAGATCAGGGTCCCGAAGCGGCCGGTGCACAGGTAGGCGCAAAGAGACCCCGACAGGGTGTCCCCGCCGGGGTCTCCTCCCAAAAGCTCCGCGGCAGTCGGATGGGAGGTCAGGACTCCTCGCCCTCGGAGGGAGCCTCCGCGCCCTCGGCCTCCTCACCGCCCTCCTCGGCCTCCTCGGCGGCGACCTCCTCTTCCTCGAGCTCCATCCTCTGGGGCACGATCTTGGCGACCAGTCCCGCCGGATCGGAGAGGATCTCGTAGTTGCCGTCGGTCGGCAGGTCGCCCACCGTGATCTCGTCCTCGACCTCGGCCAGCCTCTCGGCAGGCACCTCGATCTGGTGTGGCAGGTCCTGCGGGAGGGCTCGCACCGTGACCGTCTCGAGCTCGCGCAGCAGCACGCCGAGGTTCGACTCGACCGCTGGCGACTCTCCGACGAGCACGACCGGCACCTCGGTCGTGACCTCCTGCCGCAGGTTCACCGCGAGGAAGTCCACGTGCAGCACGTCCCGGCTGATCGGGTGCCGCTGGACCTCGTGCACGAACACCTTGACCGGCTTCCTGCTGCCCAGCTTGAGGTCCACCAGGCTCGTGGAGCCCGCGTGCCTGTACACGGCTTCGAACTCCCTCGCCGGCAGCTGGACCTTCGTCGGCTCGACGCCGTAGCCGTACAGCGCGGCGGGTAGCAGGCCGCTCCGGCGGAGGGCGCGCGTCTTCTTCCCAACCGCCTCGCGCTCCTCGACAGAAAGCGAGTAATCCTGATCGCTCATCTCACTCCTCGAACACGAAAGCTTGACAACGTATGAAGTTTATCAGAAACGCCCGGCGGCCCGCTCGGGCGTCATCTATAGCTGAATGCCTCCATGTACCTGCCTGTATCCGCGCTGATGGCGATGTCTAGCTCGTGATTGGCCTCGACGGTCGCGAGCTTCCGCAAGTCAAAGGAAGTCGGGATGAGAGGTGCTGGTGACGCAGGATGATATGGTGGCGGTCGAAGCTCCGGTTACAATGGGTGTGGTGGGGGGCAGGTTCCGTATCGCTGAGGAGGCCGTTCGCTGCGACTGCATCACGTACAGATCACGCTGCCAGCCGGGGCCGAGGACGAGGCGCGGGCTTTCTACTCCGGAGTGCTCGGGCTGTGCGAGGTGCCGAAGCCGCGGGAGCTCGAGGGCCGGGGAGGCGTGTGGTTCGGGCTGGGGGGCGGACAGCTCCACCTGGGCGTCGAGGAGCCGGGGCCGGAGTCGCGCAGGCACGTCGCGCTCGAGACCGACGACCTCGAGGGCGTGCGCGCCAGGCTCCTCGCCTCGGGGGCGAGGCTCGAGGACGCCGTGCCGCTCGCCGGGATCGAGCGCTTCTACTGCCGCGACCCCTTTGGCAACAAGCTCGAGATACTCGGCAGAGAGTCGGGGCGCCGACAGGGGTAGGCTCCGCGAAGGGCTCAGGATACCGGGTGCGCAGGGGGGCTCCGCGCGATGGCAGCTTGAACGGCGAGAACGGCATGTTTTATGCTGTAGCCGTGGATGGCGCACGTCAGTCTTGATCGGGCAGTTATTCGTGCGCTCAGTATGCGAAGGAGGATCACCCTAATGTTCGAGCTACCACCACTCCCCTACGACTTCAACGCTCTCGAGCCGCACATCGACGCACAGACGATGCAGATCCACCACGACAAGCACCACGGCACCTACGTGAGCAACCTCAACAGCGCCTTGGAGAAGTATCCGGATCTGCAGAACAAGTCCGTCGAGGACCTCCTGCGCGACATCAACAGCATCCCGGAGGACATCCGCACGGCGGTGCGGAACAACGGCGGCGGACACGCCAACCACTCGATGTACTGGGTGATCATGGGTCCCAACGGCGGCGGTCAGCCCTCGGGCGCGCTCGCCGACGCGATCAATCAGACGTTCGGCGACTTCGAGAGCTTCAAGCAGCAGTTCAACGACGCTGGCGCCAAGCGCTTCGGCAGCGGCTGGGTCTGGCTCGTGCGCGACCCCGGCGGGAAGCTCTCGATCACCTCGAGCGCCAACCAGGACAGCCCGTACATGGACGGCCTGTACCCGATCATGGGCAACGATGTGTGGGAGCACGCGTACTACCTGAAGTACCAGAACCGCCGCCCGGAGTACCTCGCCGCGTGGTGGAACGTCGTCAACTGGGACGAGGTGGCCAGGCGCTTCGAGTCGGGCGGGCAGGCGACTCCCTGATCGCACCCGTGTCTTCGCCGAGGGCAGGTCTCCCGCCTGCCCTCTTGCTGCGTATGGAGCCGTCCGACCAGCGGACGGCGGCCGATGGGAGGTAACAGCGTGCCGGACGCGAGACCCGCGCCGCCCGACCTCCGCTCGCGCGCCCGCGGGTGCCTGCTCGCGCTCGCCTGCGGCGACGCCCTCGGAGGCCCCCTCGAGTTCATGGGGCCGATGGAGATCGGCAGCAGGTACGGCACGGTGCGGGACTTCGTCGGAGGCGGGTGGCTGTCGCTCCGTCCCGGGGAGACCACCGACGATACCGCGATGGCGCTGGAGCTCGCGCGCAGCCTCGTCGAGACGGGCCGCGTGGATCCGGCGGACGTGGCGCGCAGGTGGGTGGAGTGGATGGAGTCGGGACCGAAGGACGTCGGCACCACCGTCCGCGAGGCCCTCGAGCTCATCCGCGACGGCACCCCCTGGAACGAGGCGGGCGAGCTGGTGAACGAGAAGGCGGAGGGGACCGCGCGGGGCAACGGCTCGCTGATGCGCTGCGCCCCGCTTGCGCTCTTCCTCTGGCGCTCGCCCGAGCGGCTGGTGCGCGCTAGCCTCGACACCTCGCGCATCACCCACGCCAGCCTCGCATGCCAGTGGTCGTGCGCCGCACTGAACCTGATGATCGCGGGGCTGCTCGCGGGCCGGCACGAGCAGATCGTCGACCGGGCCGCGGCGGCGCTCGGGCACGAGGAGGTGCGGGACGCACTCAGGGGAGTCGCCACGCTCACGCGGCAGGAGCTCGACAACGGCGGCGAGGTGGTCGCGACACTCACGAGCGCCGTCTGGTGCCTCGGCAACACCTCGAGCCTGGAGGACGCGGTCGTCACGGCCGCCAACCTGGGAGGCGACGCGGACACCCGCGCGGCGGTGGCGGGGGCGCTCGCGGGCGCCCACTACGGCGAGGAGGCGATACCGTCCCGCTGGCTGGAGGGGCTCGAGGGACGCGACGAGATCGCGGCGCTCGCCGACCGCCTCGTCGAGGGCGGGGAGGTCACGTGAAGGATAGACAGAACGGGTTTCGCGAGCTGGTATGGGAGATCGTGCGCTGCGTGCCGAGGGGCAGGGTCACTACCTACGGCCGGGTGGCTGCCCTCACAGGGGCTCCCCGCGCCGCGAGGGCGGTCGGGTGGGTGCTCCACTTCACGCCGGAGGACGCGCGAGTACCCTGCCAGCGGGTCGTCAACCGCTACGGCGGCCTCGCCTCGGCCTACGGCTGGGGAGGGGTGCGCAGCCACGCGGCCGACCTCCTCCAGGACGGCGTCGAGGTGCGCGACGACTTCACGGTGGACCTCGAGCGCTACCTCTGGGAGCCGGAGCAGGAGCTCGTCGAGAGGTTCGCGCGCTCCTCGCTCGAGCTGCGCGGCATACTGGAGGAGCTCTCGGAGGGCTCGCACCCTCGCAGATTGGAGGAAACCGGATGATCGAGATCAGCGATCTCAGCCACGTGACGCTCATCGTCAGCGACGTCGAAGCATCGAAGCGCTTCTACGGCGGCGTGCTGGGGATGGAGCAGGCCCCGACCCCGCCCGGGTTCCCGCCCGAGATCACCTGGTTCCGCAGGGGCAGCGCCGAGCTGCACCTGATCCATCGCTCGATCGCGGCGCAGGACCCCGGAGACTCCGAGGCGGACGAGGGCAAGCCGGTCACGCGCGCTCGCCACCTGGGCCTCGCCGTGGCGGACATCGAGGGCGCGATCGGCGCGCTCAGGGAGCACGGGATCAGGATCGAGGCCGGGCCCAAGGACCGGGGGGACGGCGCTATCCAGATCTACTGCTACGACCCTGACGGCCACCTGGTCGAGCTGCACACGCCGCCGAGAGCGTGAGAGCGGCCGGCCGTCACGTCTTCTGTGGCTCGCGGTAGTCGCCGGCGAGGGCGCGCTCGACCGTTCGGGTCAGGGTGTCCAGGTCGAAGGGCTTCGGCACGAAGATGACCCCGTCCTGATGGTCGGGCGCGATCGCCGCGCTCATCAGGATCACCGGGATGTGCCGTGCCGCCGACTGGCTCCGAAGCAGCTCCACCACCTCCGTGCCGGAGAGCGAGGGCATCGCCACGTCGAGGATCACCAGGTCGGGAGGGTCGCCCGTCATCATCTCGAGCGCCTCCTGCCCGTTCCGAGCGGTCCGAACCTCGTAGCTCAGATCCGCCAGCAGCTCCTCGAGCACGACGAGTATGCTCGGGTCGTCGTCCGCGACTAGCACCCGCGGTGCCCCGTCGCGCCGCCCGCCCAACGCCTGCTCATCAGCTTTGGCTGCCGGTCTCTGATCGCTCATTAGCCAAGCATCTTTCTGCAGGTGGCTTTTCCCACGAAAGAGCATATCGCGTGCCAAGCGCGCCCCGAGGCACGGTACTTGCTTCCCTCCGTGAATGAGTGGACTCGTGCCGCGCGTTCGGCTGGGAAGGAGCAGCAGAGGTGCCAGGCGAGCAGGAGGACCGGCGAGCCCCCGCGGAGGAGCAGCCCCCGCACGGGGAGGGTGAGGACGCCACGCCGCGCACCACCGAGGAGCGCGTCGAGGAGGAGCACGAGGAGATGCGGCGGGAGGCCGGACGTGCGAGGGACGAGCTGAAGAGAGCTCTGGACGACATCCAGCAGGGGCGGAGCACGCCCGCGCACCAGGAAGGCGAAGGAGGGTGACGATGAGCGCACGCGATGATGCCTCCTCCAACCGGGACCCCGAAGAGCTGCAGCGAGCCGAGTCCGGAGAGCCCGAGGAGGGCACGCAGGCGCCCCGGCAGCAGGAGGACCTGTTGCACGCCGAGGTGACGCCGCACGGACAGATACCTTCCGAGTCGTACGAGCACATCGAGGCATCGCTGCCCCCCGAGACGGTCGAGGCCATGAAGCACCTGGACGAGGAGGGCGCGGCACCTGAGCGCGACCTGCCGATCCACGACGGCTACGAGGTCCACGCAACCGACGGCAAGGTGGGCTCCGTCGCCGAGGTCGTCCGGCCGGGCGACGGCAGCGAGAGCTACATGGTCGTGCGCGAGGGGCTCTTGTTCAAGCACAACGTGAACGTGCCCTTCTCGGCCGTGGACAGGGTCGAGGGCAACAGCGTGTACCTGAACATAGACCGAGACTACGTGAAGGTACTCCGGGGGCAGATGCAGGAGCGCACGAGCAGGGTGGACACCGGCTCGGGCCTGTGAGCTTCGACGCAGAGGAGGTGGATGCGATGAGCGACCCAACCAATCTCATGGCTCAGGTGCGAGAGGGCATGGACGTGTACTGCTCCGACGGCGAGAAGCTGGGGAGCGTGGGCGAGGTGCGCATCGGCAGCACCAGCGGCCCGGCGGTCGGCACGCTCGAGCCGGAGGAGCGCAGCTACTTCCAGGTGAAGCGCGGGCTCTTCGGCCTCGGCAACGACATCTGGTTTCCCGCCGAGGTCGTGGACTCGGTCACCGAGGACAGGGTGAACCTCTCGTGCACGAAGGATGAGGCCCCGCAGCGTGGCTGGGACCACCTTCCCGAGACGCCCGGACGGATGTAGGAGCCCTTCGCCGCTCGCCGTCCCGACGGCCCCTGACCACTGTCAGGGGCCGTCCTTGTGCCTCCCGTCTGCTACGATAACTCTGTGAGTAGCACTGGAGGACGCGCGTCGGGGCTGCCGGACGGGATGATGCGGTCGGCACCGGGCCTGGATCGAACGCCGTGAGCAGGAGAGCGTACATAGGGCTCGGGTCCAACCTGGGCGACCGGCAGGCGAACATCACCGAGGCGCTGCAGCACCTGCGCTCCCGCGCGCGCATCCTGAGGGTGGCCTCCCTCTACGACACCGAGCCCTACGGCTACACCGACCAGCCCCGGTTCCTGAACACGGCCGCCGAGATCGAGACCGACCTCGGCCCGGGCGAGCTGCTGGCGTTCCTCAAGGCCATCGAGCGCAGGCTCGGGCGCCGGCCCTCGTTCCGCAACGCGCCGCGCCCAATCGACATGGACATCCTGCTGTACGACGGCGAGGTCGTTCGGACTCCCGAGGTCACGGTGCCGCATCCGGGGCTCTCCGAGCGGGCGTTCGCGCTCGTGCCCCTCGCCGAGATCGCCCCGAGCGTGGTCGTGCCCGGCCTGGGCAGGACGGTCGCGGACCTGCTCGAGGGAGCGGACCGCTCGGGCGTGAGGCTCGCCCGCCGCGGCCTCGGGCTCAGGCTCAGGAGGGACGTGCAGGGCGAGCAGCCGGAGGTCGCCGTCCGGCTCGGCAGGGTCGGGGTGACGGGGGTCCGCAAGACCATCCGCCTCGCGCAGGGAGGACGGGCACACCTGCTGCAGGCTGAGCTCAGCCTGCTCGCGGACATACGGCGGGACCAGAAGGGGCTGCACATGTCCCGGTTCGCGCACGCGCTCGACGAGGTGGTCAACGAGGCCGTCCGGGAGGAGTCGCCCGACGTCGAGTCGCTCGCGGCGCGCATCGCCGAGCGCGTCGTGGAGAGCCAGAGCTCGGACCGCGCGGAGGTGCGCATCCGCGCGAGCTTCCCCCTCCTGAGGCACACCCCGATCTCCGGCCTGCCCAGCGAGGAGATGTACACCCTGCTCGGCATCGCCGTGCGCAAGAGGGACGGCGCGCGCAGGATGGTGGGCGTAGAGGCCGACGGGATGACCGCGTGCCCCTGTGCGCAGGACATGATCCAGCAGCACTCGCGCGAGAGGCTCGAGGAGGAGGGGTTCAGGGAGGAGGAGGTCGAGCGCATCCTGCGGGCCGTGCCGACGGCGGCGCACAGCCAGCGAAGCCGCGCGATGCTTCTTATCGGCACCGGCTCGGGAGGGGTGCGCGCGCAGGACCTCGTCGAGATCGCCGAGTCCTCGATGAGCTCGGAGAACTACGAGCTGCTCAAGCGCCCGGACGAATTCTTCGTGACGGAGAAGGCCCACCGCAGGCCGCGATTCGTGGAGGACGTGGCCCGGGAGATGCTGCGCGCGACCGTCCACACCTACCCGGACCTGCCCGGCGACGACTTCGCCCTCGCTCGCGTCGTGAGCTACGAGAGCATCCACAAGCACGACGCCTACGCCGAGGGCTCGGGCACGCTCGCCGAGCTCCGGGCGCAGATCCTCGACGGCGCCCCCGCCCCGAGCTGCACCACGCTCGAGGAGTGGCTCGGATAGAGGTCCCCGAATTGCTGATTGTGCTACGATAGCCACGTTTCAGGGGTCCGAGGCGCGCCCGGCGCCGGAGGCCGGGTGCTGATGCGAAGAAAGGGGTCAGGAATGGCGTACGCCTCACTCATCGGTGCAAAGGTACGACGCAAGGAGGACCCGCGCCTCATCACCGGCTCGGCGACCTATGTGGGCGACCTGAAGCTCGCGGGGATGAGGTACGTCGCGTTCGTCCGCAGTCCCCACCCCCACGCCCGCATCCGGGGCATAGACACCTCGGCCACGCTCGAGGTGGCGGGCGTCGTCGCGGTCCTGACGGGCGAGGACCTGAAGGACGATTACGAGCCGATGCCGATGGCGAGTGCGGGAGAGGGCGAGTCGGGCGTGGAGGGCGAGATCACGACGACGCACTATGCGCTCTCGATCGGCACCGTGCGCTACGTGGGCGAGGCCGTGGCTGCGGTGATCGCGGAGACTCCCGGGGCCGCCGAGGACGGCGCGGAGCAGGTGGTCGTGGACTGGGAGGAGCTGCCGAGCGTCTCCGACGTGATGCGCGCGCTCGAGCCCGACGCGCCGCTCGTCTTCGAGGGCACGAAGAGCAACGTCGGATACTCGAGCCAGCGCGTCAGGGGAGAGGTGGACGCCGCGTTCCAGAACGCGCACAAGGTGGTGAGCGCGCGACTGGTGAACCACCGGGTCGCCGGGATCCCGATGGAGGGGAGGGCGGTCGTGGCGGCGCCCGACGGCACCACCGGAGGGGTCACTGTCTGGACGAGCACCCAGGCGCCCCACCTCTCGCGCGGCGACCTCGCGAAGACGCTCGGGCTGCCCGAGAATGCGGTGCGGGTGATCGCTCCCGAGGTCGGCGGCGGCTTTGGGGTGAAGATAGGCATATACCCCGAGGACGTGGCGCTCGCGGCGATGTGCCGCAAGCTGAACGCGCCGCTCTACTGGGTGGAATCGCGCTCGGAGGGGATGATGGCCACCACGCAGGGGCGAGCGCAGATCGCGGACGTGGAGGCGGCGGTGCAGCAGGACGGCACCGTGACGGGGCTCAGGATGCGCATCACCGCCGACCTCGGGGCCTACCCGGTCTCCCCCTCGATGTCCGACCTGACGAAGATGATGGCCGTGGGGGTGTACAAGATCCCCGCGGTGGACCTCGAGAACCGGGGCGTGTTCACGAACACCACGCCCATAGCCGCGTACCGAGGCGCCGGCAGGCCCGAGGCCGCCTTCTACATCGAGAGGACGATGGACCTCGTCGCCCACGACCTCGGCCTCGACCCGGCGGAGGTGCGACGCCGCAACTTCATCCCGCCCGACGCCTTCCCCTACAGGACGCCCGCGGGCGCGACCTACGACACCGGGGAGTACGACAAGGCGCTCACGCGGGCGCTCGAGATCTCCCGCTACCAGGACCTCAGGGCGGAGCAGAGGAGGCGCGTCGAGGAGGGGAGCGGCGTGCTCCTCGGCATCGGCATCTCCTGCTACGTCGAGGTGTGCGGCTTCGGTCCGTACGAGAGTGCGATCGTGCGCGTCGAGCCGGGAGGCACGGTGACGGTGTACACCGGGATCTCACCGCACGGACAGGGGCAGGAGACGACGTTCGCGCAGATAGTGTCCGAGCAGCTGGGCGTGGACTACGACCAGATCATCGTGCGCCACGGGGACACGCGCGATACGCCGATGGGGCAGGGCACGATGGGCAGTCGGGGGCTGGCGGTCGGCGGTTCGGCGGTGATAGGCGCCGCGGGGAAGGTGCGCGAGAAGGCGATCAGGATCGCGGCGGAGGCGCTCGAGGCCGCACCCGAGGACATAGCGCTCGAGCGGGGCAGATACCACGTGAGGGGACTGCCGGAGCGCGGGCTCACGCTCGCGGAGATCGCCCAGCGCGCGTACAGCGGCAACGTCCCGCAGGGCCTCGAGCCGGGACTGGAGGCGACCGACTTCTTCAAGGTGGAGGGGCTGCTGTACCCGTTCGGCACGCACATCGCGGTCGTGGAGGTGGAGCGCGACACCGGATTCGTGCGGCTGCGCGACTACTACTCCGTGGACGACTGCGGCAACCGCATGAGCCCGCAGCTCGTCGAGGGACAGGTGCACGGCGGCCTCGCGCAGGGCATCTCCCAGGCGCTGCTCGAGGAGGTCGTGTACGACGATCAGGGCCAGCTCGTGACCGGGACGCTGATGGACTACGTCGTGCCCAGGGCCTCGCACTTCCCCACGTTCACCACCGATCAGACGGTGACGACCACGCCGTACAACTCGATGGGGGCGAAGGGGATCGGAGAGGCCGCGACTATCGGCTCGACTCCCGCGGTCGCGAACGCTGTGGTGGACGCTCTGGCGCCGTTCGGCGTGCGCCACCTCGACATGCCGTTCAGGCCCGAGAAGGTGTGGAAGGCGATACATCAGCGATAGGGCAAAGCGCGGTTGCATCCTTTCGGGCCCCACAGCGGCATTCAGCAGGGCTGAGGAGGTGCCTTCGGGCAGCAATTCATTTGGTGGGCGTGCTTGTTTTGGTCAGCAGGCGGTTCAGGGTGGACAGTCCTTCGAGGATCGCGGCGCGCTCGGAATCGCTTGCTCTCTCGAGCGCCCTGGTGAGCGGGGCCAGGCTGATGAGCGGCCAGGTGTGCTGCATGAAGTCCCGGACCTCCTCGGCCACCTGAATGCGTGTGTACCGGCGATCATCGGGATCGGTCACCCGATGTACGATCCCGTGCCGCTCCAGCCGGTCCACGATCCCTGACATGGTGCTGTGGGCCAGCCCCATCCGCTCGCTGAGCTCCTTGAGGGACATGCCGTGGCTCGAGGTGCCTGCCTCGACTAGTATCTCCATCACCTGCATCTGGACGAGGGTGAGCGCCATCTGAGCCATTTCGGCCCTGATGGCGCTCATCTGCGAGCGTTGCCTGAAGCTTCTGATCGCGCGCAGGTGCTGGTCTATCTGCCGGGCCGCCGCAAGCAGGTCCTCCTGAGAGCTCCCTGGCTCCGGGGTCAAGTTCTCTTCCTTCACGCAGACCCCCTCTCCAACTTCAAGGGAGATTATCACGACGCTGCGACTTCCATTGCAAGCGCCCGGAGCTGCCGGCCAGCATCACCGCGCTCCAGTAAAGGGCGAAGTAGCTGAACAGCAGCAGAGCCGTCCCCGCCGTGACGGGGTTGTGCGCGAGGTGTTCGAGGTAGCCGCTCTGTACCATCGGACCGGCGGAGCCGGTGGCCAGGTGGGACGCAATGGGCGCGAGCTCGATCGCTGTTCGTACCAGAAATACCGCCAGGACACCCAGCCCGATGTAGCGGCTAGGCGTAAAGTAGGAGACGTTCTCGAACCGCTCGAACCTGGTGTGCCTCAATCCGTACCACGCTAGGCCAGCACCGGCCAGGACGCCGGCGAGCCCGCTGGCGAGCGGGACGGGTAGGGCGGCATCGGTGGCGAGCAGCAGCACGCCAATGACCGCGAAGATCGCCGCACGCAGTACAAGGCTCGGCCCGACCTTCTGCCTGCTCACGGACCGGCGCCCATACCTGTAGATCTGGAGCAGGACTAACGCGAAGAACGCCGCGGTGATAAGTGTATGCGACATTCCGACCTCCTCCTGCGAGCCTTGATCCCAGTCCCACACGGGCACCATTCATTTCGTATCGCGACGCGTCGTCTAGCGACATATTACCCGGTTGTGCTCTGAGCGTCAATGGACGGCGGCGCAAGGCATCTGGTGTGGGGAGGGCTCGAAGAGGCTGTGCATCAGAAGGCTGGGAGACAGCTCAAGAGAGGCGAAGCGGTACCCCCAGCGGGATTCGAACCCGCGATCTTCACCTTGAAAGGGTGACGTCCTAGGCCGCTAGACTATGGGGGCGTATGACGGACGAGGGGCAGGATAAGCACATCCTGCCCCGATGACTGGTAGCGCATACGGGATTCGAACCCGTGATCTCCGCCTTGAGAGGGCGGTGTCCTAGGCCGCTAGACGAATGCGCCCCGCAACGTGCTCATTCTACCCGAAGCCCGAAGCGCCAGTCAAGGTCCTCTCGAAGCTCCCATCCCGCATCCTCACACGGAGAGCGCGATCTCGGCATAATATAGAGATGGACGTGCTTGCCGGGGCTCCCGGCTGGTACGATTGTTGCGTTCCGGCAGCCCGGAAGCTGCCGGGAGAAAGACCCGCCGTGACTCAGAAGGATGGCACGAAGCTGATGTCAAGCTCACCCCCCGACCGGGGGCGTGGCCCGGTTCGGCCGGACCCCATAAACTCCAACCGCGACCCTGCGACGAACGACGATCGGAACCGGAACCGTCGGCGCTTCGGCCCCTTCCCGGCCTGGTTCTGGGTCGTGCTGGTCCTGATACTCCTGTTCGAGTGGCTGATAGCGCCCGCGCTGCTGGGCTCGAGCACAATGACGATCCCGTACACCGAGTTCCGCAAGCAGGTCCAGGCGGGCAACGTCGTGTCCGTCACTGCCAGGGGCAACGAGCTCCAGGGAAAGCTCAAGCACTCGATCACCTACACCCCGCCCGGTGGGCAGCCGCAGACGTCTGCACAGTTCAGCACGCTCGTGCCGGAGTTCGGGCGGGATAACACCCTCGAGCTCCTCGAACAGAAGGGAGTGACCGTCACGGCACAGCCCCAGAACGACACCCGCTCGCTCATCCTGAACCTGCTCGTTGGCTTCGTGCCGACGATCCTGATCTTCGTCTTCCTGTTCTGGATGTTCAGGCGCACGATGCAGTCGCAGCAGGGCCTGTTCGGGATAGGCCGCAGCAGGGCCAGGCGGTACGCCGCGGGCGAGAAGCCGGACACGACCTTCGCGGACGTCGCGGGCATCGAGGAGGCCGAGCAGGAGCTGGTGGAGATCGTGGAGTTCCTGA
>CADDYR010000077.1 GCA_902810765.1 Chloroflexota bacterium | reverse complement strand
GTTCCAGGCGCTGCGCATCGCCGTGAACGACGAGCTGGGGGCGCTTAGGGAGGGGCTGGAGGCCGCGCTGAGCATCCTCCGGTCCGGTGGGCGTCTGGTGGTGATCTCCTTCCACTCGCTCGAGGACAGGATCGTCAAGCTGTTCCTGCGCCGCGAGAGCTCGGACTGCGTGTGCCCTCCCGGTCAGCCGGTCTGTACGTGCGGACACGTCCGCACGCTGAGCCTCGTGACACGCCGGGCGGTGAAGCCGACCCCGGAGGAGGTAATATCCAACCCGCGCAGCAGGAGCGCCCGACTGCGGGCCGCCGAGAAGCTCTAGAAAGGAATCGCGAACCATGGCCGTCATCGCTCGACCGAGAAGGATCGAGAGGAACCCCGTCCGTGCCGCGCGCGAGCGTAGGCAGAGGTTCCCGTGGTACTTCGAGATGGACTCGGCCGTGCTCTTCATGGCCGGCGTCGCCCTGCTCTGCCTGACGTGTCTGCTGTACCTGCTGCAGACGAGCCGGGTGGCCGTGCTGGGCTACGAGATTCAGAGCGTGCAGTCGCAGCAGGCGGAGGCCCGACGGCAGATGGAGAACCTGAAGTACGAGATAGATCGCCGCCAGAGCCTTCCGGCGGTCGAGCAGTACGCGCGCACGAAGCTCCACATGCGCCCGATCACGAACGACTACGAGTACGTGCCGATGGAGCTCACGAAGCAGGAGATACAGCAGCTCGACGAGACCCCCTCGGATCGGGCGACCGCGCAGGGGAAGGAGAGCTGATGCGCAGGGTGCGTCTGGCGCAGAACGCGATCGGGCTGCCGATGTGGCGCCTGAAGGCGCTGCTGTGGGTCTCGATGCTCGTTATCGTGCTCCTGGTCGGCAAGCTGTTCTACGTGCAGGTGGCCCAGAGCCACCTCCTCGGCGCGAAGGCGCGGGCGGAGCACCTGCTCGCGCGCCAGCTGGACCCCCCTCGCGGCAAGATATACGACCGCAACGGAGTCGTGCTGGCCTCCGACCGCAACCTGTATCGGCTGTACGCGGACCCGAGCGCGATGCGCGAGCGGGGCATTGATCCGGAGTACGTGGCCCGCAAGCTCTCCCCGATAGTCCACGTGCCCGAGCGCGATATCGTCCAGGACCTGAGCGCCCAGGGACAGTGGGTCTCGATCGCCACGCGCCTGACGCCGGATCAGAAGGACGCGATCGCCAGGCTCGACATCTACGGGCTCGGGCTGGACCCCTCGCCCGCGCGCGTGTACCCGAACGGCACGCTCGCCGCGCAGGTCCTGGGCTTCACGAACTTCGACGGGGTGGGCTCCTACGGCCTCGAGGGATACTACAACTCGTACCTCACCGGCAAGCCCGGGGAAATACTCGGCCAGCGCGACGCGAACGGCAACTGGATCGCGCTCGGACCCCGGCAGGTCACGCCGCCCGAACCCGGCGCCGACCTGCACCTGACCCTCGACAGCACGATACAGTACTACGCCGAGCAGGTGCTCGACGACACCGTCAGGGAGCAGCACGCGACGGGCGGCTCGATCATCGTCATGGACCCCAAGACGGGGGCGATCCTGGCGATGGCGTCCGCCCCCACCTACGACCCGAACCAGTTCTATAAGTACACCAACGCGTCGGTGTTCGTGAACCCGGCGATCAGCGGGATCTACGAGCCCGGCTCGACGTTCAAGATCGTCACGATGGCCGCCGGACTGTCGGAGGGGGTGATCACTCCGTACACCTGGTTCAACGATCCGGGCTACCTGAACGTGTACGGCCAGACGATCTACAACTGGGACCGGCAGCCCCATCCGCACGAGACGATGATCCAGGTGCTGGAGCACTCGGCGAACGTGGGCGCGGCCTGGGTCGCGCAGCGCGTGGGCAAGGACGCCTTCTACCGGCACCTGCAGGACTTCGGCTTCGGGCAGAAGACCGGAATCGACCTGCAGGGCGAGGAAGATGGTATGCTTATACTGCCCTCCAACAAGGACTGGGCACCGATCAACCTGCTGACGAACGCGTACGGGCAGGGCATCGGCGTCACGCCCCTCCAGCTCATCACCGCCGAGGCGGCCGTGACGAACGGCGGACTGCTGATGCGACCGTACGTCGTGTCCGAGATCACGAGGGACGGCAAGGTAATCAAGAAGAACCACCCCGTCGTCGTGCGGCGGGTGATGACACCCCAGGTCGCGAACACGCTCAAGGGCATGATGGCCACGAACGCCGAGTACGGAGAGTACGAGGTGTCCCGGGTGCCCGGCTACACCGTCGGCGCGAAGACGGGCACGGCCTCGATCGCGACGAAGTACGGCTACAGCGACCGCTGGACGGTGGCCTCATTCATCGGGTTCTCCCCGGTCAAGGACCCGAGGTTCATCATCCTCGTGAAGATAGACAAGCCGCAGAAGTCGAGGTGGGGCTCGGAGGTGGCCGCCCCGGCGTTCCGTGAGCTCGCGAAGAAGCTGTATGCTTATATGGGCATCCCGCCCGACAAGCCGCTGGTGAACGGCAAGCCACAACCCTGAGGGGGCAGGGGTCAGAGTGATCACGCTTCGAGACGTACTCGAGGGCACAGGAGGCCGCCTGGTGGCGGGCGAGGGTACATCGCTCGACGACGGCATCCAGGCGGTAGCGACGGACCACCGGCTGGTCAGGCCCGGCGACCTCTTCGTCGCGATTCGGGGGGTGCGGCTGGACGGCCACCAGTTCGTCGAGGGCGCGCTGCAGAACGGTGCGAGGGCCGTGCTCCTCTCGGCCCTGCCCGAGGCACCGCCTCCCAGGGGCGTCGCGTACTTTCAGGTGGAGGACACGATCCGCGCGCTCGGGAGGCTGGCCGCCCACTGGCGCTCGAAGATGCCCGCTAAGGTGGTCGGCATCACGGGCAGCGTCGGGAAGACGAGCACGAAGGAGATCACGGCCTCGATACTGAGCTCGCGCCTCGTCACGCTCAAGAGCGAGAAGAGCCTGAACAACGAGATCGGGCTGCCGCTCGCGGTGCTCGGGCTCACGCCGGAGGTGCAGATCGCGGTGCTCGAGATGGGCGGGTCCTACGCGATGGGCGAGATCGAGTACCTGTGCTCGATCGCGAGGCCGCAGGTGGGGGTCGTGCTGAACGTCCGCCACGTGCACATCGAGCGGATGGGCTCCCTCGAGAGGATAGCCGAGAACAAGTCGGAGCTCGTGGCCTCCCTGCCGCCCGACGGGCTGGCCGTGCTGAACGCGGATGATTCGCTCGTGCGGGAGATGGCGTCGAAGGCGCGCTGTCCCGTGCTGTGGTACGGGCTGGACGCGCGTGCGGCGATCAGGGCCGACGAGATCGAGAGCCACGGGCTGGAGGGCGTGCGCTTCAGGCTCCACGTCAGGGGGCGCTCGTACTACGTGCGCGCGCCCGTGCTCGGCAAGCACAGCGTCCACGGGATACTCGCGGGCGTGGCCGTGGCCCACTCCCAGGGGATGGACGATCCCGAGATCATCAACGCGGTACAGAACCTGCCCTCGGGCCTGAGGCTGCTCGTGAGCCGGGGCATCAACTGCAGCACGATAATAGACGACACGTACAACGCCAGCCCCTCCTCGATGCTCGCGGCCCTGAACCTGCTGAGCGAGATCCCTGGACGGAAGATCGCGGTGCTCGGCGACATGGCCGAGCTCGGGTGGTACGCCGAGGAGGGGCATCTGAAGGTGGGCGTGCGCGCGGCCGACGTGTGCGATCAGCTGTACGTCGTCGGGCCGCTGGGAGAGATCATCGCCCGCGGGGCGGTCGAGGCCGGGATGAGCCCTGTGGCGGTAGAGCATTTCGACGACGCGGTCCAGGTGGGAGCCGTGCTGCGGAACGAGGTCCGGGAGGGAGACGTGGTGCTGATCAAGGGCTCCCGGGTGCTCGAGCTGGACAGGCTCGCGGCACAGCTCACGGTGCCCGGAGGTGACGGCTCGTGATCGCATCCGGCGGGCCGGGCGACTGGCTGGTGCCCGCCTCCATACTGGCCCAGATACATCCGGCGAACCTGGCGGTGATCACGAAGGCGCTGTTCCTCTCCGGGCTGTCGTTCTTCGTGACCTGGTTCGTGGGCAGGCCCCTGATCCGGTACCTGCAGCGGTTCGGCGTGGGCAAGAAGGTCCGGTCCGAGGAGCCGGGCAGCCACCTGGTCAAGATGGGCACCCCCACGATGGGCGGGCTGATGATCGTCGTGGGCGTGTTCCTGGTGAATGCAGCGTTCAACCTGTGGGGCCAGTGGTCCATCCTGCTGCCGCTCGGCGCGGTCGTGGGCTGTGGCGCGCTCGGGATGGTAGACGACCTGCTGAACCTGGCCGGGGGCAAGCGCACCGGGCTGACGGCCCGGTTCAAGTTCGCCTGGCTCACGCTGTTCGCCATCGGGGCGGCGCTCACCCTCCACTTCTATCCGTTCAGCCTGGACAGCGCCTACATCCCGTTCGTCGGCAAGGTCTCGCTGGGCTGGTGGTATGTGCCCGTCGCGGCGTTCGTGATCCTGGGCACGAGCAACGCGGTGAACCTCACGGACGGGCTGGACACCCTCGCCGGGGGGCTGCTCGCGGTCGCGTTCGCCGCGTACGGCGTGATCGCGTACCTGGAGGGGTGGATATACGTCACCCCACTGTGCTGGACGACGGTCGGGGCTCTGCTCGCCTTCCTGTGGTTCAACGCCCACCCCGCGCAGGTGTTCATGGGGGACACCGGCTCGCTGTCGCTGGGCACGCTGCTCGCGCTGGTGGCGTTCATGACGGGGCAGTGGCTGATCCTGCCGGTGATCGGGATCGTGTTCGTCGCGGTCGCCGCGAGCGTGATACTGCAGGTGGTGTACTTCAGGCTCACGGGCGGCAGGCGGCTGTTCAAGATGGCCCCGCTGCACCTTCACTTCGAGCTGTCGGGGTGGAGCGAGACGCAGATAGCGATGCGGTTCTGGCTCGTGGGCATGGTGGCGGCGATGGTGGGCGTGGCGCTGGCGCTGTCGTGATGCACGACCTTCGGGGCAGGCGGGCGCTCGTGCTCGGCCTGGGAGTCCACGGGGGCGGCGCGGGAGTCGCCCGGTTCCTCGCCGAGCGCGGCGCGCGCGTTACCGTCACCGACCTGCGGCCGGCGGAGAAGCTTGCGGAGGGGCTCGGGCTCCTCGATGGGCTGCCGATACGCTACGTGCTCGGCGAGCACCGCGAGGAGGACGTGCTGGCCTCCGACCTCGTCGTGCGCAACCCCGCGGTGCCGAGGGAATCCCCCTACGTCCGGCTGGCCCGCGAGCGTGGGATCCCGGTGCTGATGGAGATGTCGCTCTTCTGGGAGTTCTGTCCCGCGCCGATCACCGCGATCACGGGCTCGAAGGGGAAGAGCACGACCACGGCGTGGCTGGGCCACACCTGGCGCCTGAGCCGTCCCGACGCGGTCGTGGCGGGGAACCTGCGCGTCTCCGCGCTCGAGGCTCTGCCCTCGATCCGGCCCGACACGCCGGTGGTGCTGGAGCTGTCGAGCTTCCAGCTCGAGGCGCTCGAGGACGCGAGGGTCGGGCCGCGCGTGTCGTGCGTCACGATGCTCGCCCCGGACCATCTCGACCGCTACCGAGACTTCGAGGAGTACGCGAACAGCAAGCGCAACATCTACCGCTTCCAGCCGTCGGACGGGTGGGCGGTGCTCAACCACGACGACCCGGTGGTGCGCACGTTCGCCGAGGACTGCCCCGCCCGCGTGCTCTGGTTCGGCCGCGAGGACGTGCCGGGGGAGGGGGCGTTCGTGCGCGGCGGCCGCATCGTTCTCCGGCGCGAGTCGGAGCTCCCCGTGATCGGGCTCTCGGAGCTCCCGCTCCCCGGAGAGCACAACGTGATGAACGCGCTCGCGGTCGCGGCGCTGGGCAGCGCGAACGGGCTGCCGGTCGAGCAGATCGCGGAGGGGCTCGGGACCTTCACGGGCCTGCGGGACAGGATGGAGCTGGTCGCCGAGCTCGGGGGGGTGCGGTACGTGAACGACACGGCGAGCACGGTGCCGGTCTCGACCGTGGCGAGCCTGCGGGCCGTCGGGGGGCCGGTGATCCTGATCGCGGGGGGCGCGTCGAAGCGGGTGCCGTTCGGCGAGCTCGCGGAGGAGGTCTGCCGCCGCGCGAAGGCGGTGGTGCTGCTCGAAGGGACGGCCACGCCCGATCTGCAAACAGAGATTAACAAACGATGCCCCCGCCTGGAAACCAGCGTGCACGGCGACCTACAATCCGCTGTGAAGACCGCCAGCTCCCTTGCGGAGCCGGGCGACACCGTGCTGCTGTCGCCCGCTTGCGCCAGCTTCGGGATGTTCGACAACGAGTTCCAGAGGGGCGAGCGCTTCCGCGAGGCGGTGCGCGGTCTGGGGTCGAGCTAGCGCAGCCACGAGCGGATTGGGGGATACGTGTGAACGCAGTGCGCAGACGAGTCGCGCAGGCCGGGCCTCTCGACAGATGGCTGCTCGCGCCGATCGTCGCGCTGGTGGCGATCGGCACGGTGATGATCTACAGTGCGAGCTTCGCCCAGGCGTACATGTGGGGCCTGTCCCCCTCCTACTACCTGACTCGCCAGCTGATGTGGCTCGCGGTGGGGCTGCTCGGCCTCCTCGTGGCCTGCCGGGTCGACTACCACTACTGGCGCCGGTTCAGCGTGCCCTTCATGGCCGTAGCGCTGATCCTGCTGATGGTGGTCGTGTTCGTGCCGGGGCTGGGGGGCGCTCGCTACGGCGCGGACCGCTGGATCACGGTCGGGCCGTTCACCGCCCAGCCGAGCGAGCTCGCGAAGCTCGTGTTCGTCCTGTACGCCGCGGACTGGCTCTCGCACAAGGGCGAGAAGGTGCGGAACCTATGGTACGGCCTCGTGCCCTTCGGCATTATGCTGGGGGTCGTGGTGGGCCTGATAATGCTGGAGCCCGACATGGGCACGTCGCTCGTGTTCGCGGCGATCGGGCTGAGCATGTTCTTCGTGGCGGGCGCGCACCTGCTGCAGCTGGCGGGCGGCCTGCTGCTCGCGAGCGGAGCCTTCGTCGCCCTGATATTCACCGAAGGGTACCGCATGAACCGGCTGACGACGTTCCTCCACCCCTGGAGTGACCCGAACGGCTCGGGGTATCAGCCGATACAGGGCATACTCGCCCTCGGCTCGGGGGGCTTCGCGGGGCTGGGCCTCGGCGTGAGCCGGCAGAAGTTCGCGTGGCTGCCCGTGGCGTACTCGGACTCGATCATGGCGATCGTGGGCGAGGAGCTCGGCTTCATTGGCACGACCGCGATCCTGGTGCTGTTCGCGATCATCGCGGTGCGCGGCTTCAGGACAGCGCTGCACTCCTCGGACACGTTCGGCGCGCTGCTCGCGACCGGCATCACGGCCTGGATAGTGTTCCAGGCGGCACTGAACGTCGCGGTGATCACCCTCTCCGTGCCGTACACGGGCGTGCCGATGCCTTTCATCTCGTTCGGCGGCTCCAGCCTGATCGTGATGCTCGGCGCGGTGGGGCTGCTCCTGAACGTGAGCCGCTACGCGCACGAGCCACTGCCCGAGAGACGCGCGGCGAAGCGCAGGCGCTTCAACCCCGTGCCGCAGAGGCTGGCGCGGACTCTCCTGGAGGATGGCTGAGATGGCTGACCTTTCCCTGCCCGTCGTGGGATTGCTCTTCCCGATCCTGGCGATCGGCGCGATCGTCGGCTACCGGCGCTCGTGGGCGCGCGAGACGATCACGGGCCTCGGGCTCGCGCTCATCCTGATCGCGTTCGACCAGATGACGCGGCTGGTCGTCGGGGTGGTCGCATTGATCGCAAGGGCTGTGTCGGCGCTCGCGGCGATGGCCGGAGCTCGCTCGGTACACCTGGATCACGCGATCCACGAGATCCCGGCCCCGTTCGTCTCCCTCGTGTGCCTCGTCGCGTTCATCGTCGGCGCCTACTGGGTCGGGCACACGTTCGGCGGAAGGCAGCCCGCCGGCTCGCGCTTCCACCGGGCGGTCGGGGTGCTGCTGGGGCTCGTCAACGTGGTGCTCCTCCTGACCATCCTGAGCAAGGATGCGTGGAAGATATTCGGGCGCGAGAGGATGCAACACCTGTTCCTGGTGCCCGGCTCCGGCAAGGGGCTGAGCATCAACCTGCCCGCGTTCCCGTCCGAGAACCTCCTGCTCGGCTGGAGCGCGTACGCCGTAGTCATAGTCGTCGCGGTGGCGGTCGCATGGGGCGTGTCCCGTCTGAGCAGGTTCCGGGGTTAGGGGTGCGGGAGCACACGCACTTCGTGGGCATCGGCGGGGCGGGCATGAGCTCGCTCGCGGCGATACTCCTGGAGGCAGGCCAGGCTGTGAGCGGCTGCGACCGCGCCCCTAACGAGCAGTGCAGGCTGCTCGCCGAGAAGGGTGCGACCGTCTACGAGGGCCACTCCGCCGCGCATCTCGAGGGCGTGACCCGCGTGGTGTGCACGCGTGCCAGCTCCCGCAACGAGGAGGTGGCGCTGGCCAGGGAGAGAGGGCTTCCCGTCCTCGACCGGGGCGAGCTCGTCGGGCGCTGGATGGACCGGCGGCGAGGGATCGCGGTGGCCGGCACGAAGGGCAAGACCACCACGACCGCCGCGATAGCCGCTCTGCTCGTGGCTGGCGGGCTCGATCCGACGGTGTACGTCGGCGGGGTGCCCGCGGGCTGGACGTTCGGCGGCAGGCTGGGGCGCGGAGAGTGGCTCGTCGCGGAGGGCGACGAGTTCAACCGGGCGTTCCTGCACCTGCACTCCGAGATATCCGTGCTCACGGGGATCGAGATGGACCACCCGGACATCTACCCGAGCCTGGAATCGCTCACGGATGCCTTCGCCGAGTACCTTGCGGGCACGAGGGAGGGCGGAGTGGTGATCGCGTACGCCGGGAACGAACGGGGCCTGGAGGTTGCCCGGAAGGTCGCGGACGAGCGGGGGCTGCGCCTGGAGACCTACGGCCGGACTCCGGGGGCCTCGTGGCTCGCGGTGCCGAGTGAGCGCGACCGGAACATGACCGTCTTCGACGTGCGCCGCGGCGACCAGGTGATCGAGGGGCTCTCGACCTGTCTGCCGGGGGGCTACAACCTGGACAACCTGACGGCGGCGGTCGCGGCGGCGAGCCTGGCCGGTGTGGGGGCGGACTCCATCCGGCGAGCCCTCGCCGAGTTTCGGGGCGTCGCCAGAAGATTCGAGATGAAGGGCGCACGGGCGGGGGTGACGGTGGTGGACGACTACGCCCACCACCCGATCGCGCTCGAGGCGCTGTTCGCGGCGGCGCGCGAGCGGTATCCGGGGCTCGCGCTGTGGGCCGCTTTCCAGCCCCACACCTACTCCCGGACGCGGGTGCTTATGGGCGAGTTCGCGTGGGCGCTCGCGCTGCCTGACCGGACGTACCTGCTCGACGTCTACGCCGCCCGCGAGGAGCCGATCCCGGGGGTGTGCTCGAAGGAGCTGGCTAGGCTCGCGGGGCCGAAGGTCGTGTACTCGGGCGGAGTCGCGGAGAGCGCGCGACGGATAGCGGCTGACCTGCGTCCCGGCACGCTCCTCCTCACCGTGGGAGCGGGGGATGTAACGCTCCTGGGTCCGATGGTATTGGACCTGTTGGAGGAGGGGGAATGAGCGCGACCGAGCGAGCCTGCCCGCCCGCGGGCCTGGAGAGGGACGTGCCGCTGTCGAGGACCACCTCGGCGCGCGTCGGCGGACCGGCGGACTACTTCGTCGTCGCGAAGAGCAGCGAGGAGCTCGAGCGCGCCGCGCGCTGGGGCATCTCGGAGGGGCTGGACCTCCTCGTGCTCGGCGCGGGAAGCAACGTGGTCGTGGCCGACCGGGGCTTTCGAGGCCTCGTCATAAAGAGCATCAGCCGCGGGGTGCGCGTGCTGGGAGAGGACGAGGAGGGTGTGGTCGTCGAGCTCGACAGCGGCACCTTCCTGCCCTCCGCCGCGAAGACGCTCGCGAGACTGGGCGTCACGGGGCTCGAGTGGGGAGTGGGCATACCCGGCACGGCGGGAGGCGCGGTCGTGGGCAACGCGGGGGCCTACGGCGGGGAGATCCGCGACACGCTCCTGGAGATAGACGCGCTCGACTCGAGGGGCGGCACGGTGACGCTCGCGAACGAGGACCTCGGGTTCGTGTACCGCGGGAGCGCGATCAAGCGGGGCGAGGCCGACGTGAGCGCGATCCTGAGGGTGCGGCACAGGCTGTCGCGCGGGGACCTGGCCGCAGCCGAGGCGCGGACGCGGGAGCTCCTCTCCGAGCGCCGAAGGAAGGAGCCGGTCGAGCCGAGCGTGGGCTCGACGTTCAAGAACCCGGAGGGCACCACCGCGGGTATCCTGATCGAGAGCCTCGGCCTGAAGGGGCTCAGGGTCGGGCGCGCGATGGTCTCGCCGAAGCACGCGAACTACATGATCAACACCGGGGGGGCAACGGCGGCCGAGGTGCGCGAGCTGATAGAGCTGGTGCAGAGGACTGTGTTCGAGCGCTCGGGCGTTCTGCTCGAGACCGAGATAGAGTTCAAGGGGGAGTGGTGAGCCGTCGCAGGATCCGCATACTGCTGCTGTTCGGCGGGAGATCGGCCGAGCACGACGTGTCGGTCGCGAGCGCGATCGCGATGATGAGGGCCCTGGAGGGGACGGGGATCGAGGTGCTGCCGGTGGGTATCTCGCGCGTGGGGCAGTGGCAGCTCGGGGACTCCGCGCTCCGGATGCTCGGGGACTCCGCGCTGTTCCGCTCCTCCGACACCGACGTCTGCTCGCTCGCGCTCGTCAACGGCGCGCGGAGCTTCGAGGAGTCGCTGCGCAGCGCCGACGTCGTGTTTCCCCTCCTCCACGGTCCGTATGGCGAGGACGGCACCGTGCAGGGACTGCTCGAGCTCGCCGACGTGCCGTACGTCGGGTCGGGAGTGCTGGGCTCGGCCCTGGGCATGGACAAGATCGCGATGAAGGCGGTGTTCGAGCACGCCGGGCTGCCCGTCGTGCCGTATCGGGCACTGAGCCGATCCGCCTGGCGGCGCGATCCCCAGGCGGTGGAGCAGTGGCTGGAGGACGAGCTCGGCTACCCGATGTTCGTCAAGCCCGCGAACATGGGCTCGAGCGTCGGGATCTCGAAGGTCCACGGCAGGCAGGAGCTGCGCCCGGCTCTCGGGAGGGCCTCGAGGCACGACCGCAGGCTACTCGTCGAGAGGGGGCTGGAGGCGCGCGAGCTCGAGTGCGGGGTGCTGGGCAACGACGAGCCGTCGGCCTCCGTCGTCGGCGAGATCCAGCCCGGAGAGGAGTACTACAGCTATGAGGCGAAGTACATCCACGACTGCGCGGTCTCGGTGATTCCGGCGGACGTGCCCCACGAGGTCAGCCAGAGGGTGCGCGAGATGGCGGTCACCGCGTTCAGGGCCGTGGACGCCGCGGGGATGGCACGCGTCGACTTCTTCCTCGTGGGCGGGCGGGACATCTACATAAACGAGATCAACACCATTCCGGGCTTCACGCCGATCAGCCAGTTCCCGCGGCTGTGGGCGGCGAGCGGCGTGAGCTATCCCGAGCTGGTGGAGCGCCTCGCGGAGCTCGCGCTGGAGCGTCACGCTCAGAGGCCCGCGCCCGGGGACGAGGAGTAGGCGCGCGATGTCCTCGCTGTTCTGGACGACGATAGGCAGACTGTTCGCGCGCGATCGCAGCCGGGTGCGGAGGCGCGTCGGCTGGTGGGGATGGCTCCGGCGGGCGTTGATCCTGCTGGTCGTGCTCGCCATCGCGTACGGGGCGTACGAGCTGCCCCGCGCCCGGTTCCTCGAGGTCCAGGACGTGATAGTGATGGGCAACAGCCAGGTCCCGGACCGCGAGCTGATCCGGAGGAGCGACGTGCTCGGCAGGAACCTGATCACGCTCGACACCTCCGAGGCCGAGCGCAGGCTCGAGCAGATTCCGTACATCCAGAGCGCGCGCGTCGAGAAGGGGCTGACCACGACGGTGCGCATCCAGGTGCAGGAGCGCACGCCGAGCCTGATAGTCGAGAGCGGCGGCGCCCGGTACCTCGTGAGCCAGACGGGAGTGGTGCTCGAGCGCTCCTCGGACCCTCTGCGGATGCCCGACCTCGAGCTCGTCGGAGGGGGCAGGCTGGAGCCGGGGCAGCGCTTCGACCAGGAGCAGGTTGCCTTCGTGCTCACGCTGTTCTCCGAGCTGCCGCCCGACCTGAGGCCGATGATCGAGAAGGTCTCCTACAGACCCGAGACCGGATACGAGCTGATCTCCTCGGCCGGCTGGAGCGCGATCCTGGGCGACCCGAGCCAGCTCGAGGTGAAGCTCGACGTGATGCGTCAGCTGCTCGAGAGGAAGCCGAACGCGACGCTCGTGGACGTCAGCACTCCTTCCACGCCGTACTACAGGCTGAAGTAGCCGGGCAGGGGGCGGCACGTCCTCGCCGGCCCAGTTCGGAAACCACCGGATGTAAAAATCTTTTTATGCCCCATGCGCTGCCGCATTTGATATACTACGCCCATCCACTCGGATAGCCTTTCGCATTAGGGAGACCCATGCCCAAGTCCAACGTGCTTGTCGGCATAGACGTCGGGACCACGAAGGTCGGCACCATCGTGGCCGAGATCGCGGAGGGAGCGCCTCTGAACGTCCTTGGGTTGGGGCTATCTCCGAGCCGCGGCGTGCAGAAGGGCGTCAT
The DNA here is from genome assembly GCA_902810765.1 of Chloroflexota bacterium. Lineage (GTDB taxonomy): Bacteria > Chloroflexota > Chloroflexia > Thermobaculales > Thermobaculaceae > CADDYR01. The sequence goes on along the minus strand of CADDYR010000077.1, from coordinate 2,231 downwards.
CACCGACCTGGAGGCGGTCACCGAGTCCGTCGCGAGCTCCCTCGACAAGGCCGAGCGCCTCTCCGGCTACAAGATCGGCTCGGCGCTCGTCAGCATCGCGGGCGGTCACGTGGCCTGCCAGCAGAGCAAGGGCTCGGTGGATGTGCCGGAGGGCGCGGAGATCGGGCCGGCTGAGATGCACCGCGCGCTCGACGCCGCCCGCTCCATCGAGCTCCCGGGGCAGCGCGAGGTCCTGCACGTCATCCCCCGACAATACGTCGTGGACGGCAACCCCGGCGTGAAGGACCCACGGGGCATGACCGGCTTTCACCTCGAGCTCGACGCCCACGTGGTGACCGCGCACGTGGGCGCGGTGAACAACGTGCTCAAGGTGCTGGACCGGGTTGGGCTGGAGGCGGACGAGCTGGTGCTGCAGCCCCTGGCGAGCGCTCAGGCGGTGCTGACGGAGGCCGAGCGCGACCTGGGGGTGGTGCTCGTCGACGTCGGCGGCGGCACGACGGACGTGGCTGTGTTCATCGAGGACGCGATCTGGCACACAGCGGTGCTGCCCCTGGGCGGGAACAACGTCACCAACGACCTCGCGATAGTGCTCGGCATCCCGGTCGAGGTGGCCGAGAGGCTCAAGGTCGAGGTGGCCGACGTCACGCCCGTGCCTGAGTACGCGAACGCCGGCCCCCCCGACGCGGGCGAGAGCGTCACGGTCGAGACGTTCGGAGGCGAGCGCAAGACGGTCTCGCGGGACCTCGTACACCAGGTCGTGGATTCCAGGCTCGCCGAGATCTTCTCGATGGTGCAGACGGAGATCCGGAGGAGCGGCTACGACGACATGATCCCCGCGGGCGTGGTGCTCACGGGAGGCACCGCGAGGATGCGCGGCCTGGCCGAGCGGGCCTCGAAGCTCCTGGGAGAGCCCGTGCGGCTGGGCGTGCCGTCGGGCATGACGGGCCTGAGCGAGGCAGTGAGCTCCCCGGCCTTCGCGACGGCCGTCGGTCTGCCGTTGTGGAGGGCACGGTCGCTCGGCAGCCCCTCGAAGCTGCGACGCGTCCCCAGCGGAAGGCGAGGCACCCCTCTCAGGGTGTTTGACTGGTTCAGGGAGTTTCTGCCGTAAACCGAAAAAATCAGCCATCAGAGGAGCAGGTGCAGTGAGTTTCGACGACAATATCCACCGATTGCGGCGACAAGAGGGCAACGGCTCGCAGCCCCAGTTCTCCGACCCCAACCGCCTGGCGGTGATCAAGGTGATCGGCGTCGGCGGCGCGGGAGGCAACGCGGTGAGCCGTATGATCGAGGCGGAGATGCGCGAGGTGGAATTCCTCGTGATGAACACCGACGCTCAGGACATCCTCCACTCGGACGCCCACGTGAGGATCGCCATCGGTGACAAGCTCACGAAGGGCCTCGGCGCCGGGGGCGACCCAAGCGTAGGGGCCAAGGCCGCCGAGGAGAGCCAGGACGAGATATACGAGGCGCTCAAGGGCGCCGACATGATCTTCATCACCGCGGGCATGGGCGGCGGCACCGGCACGGGCGCCTCGCCGCTGGTCGCCCAGATCGCCCGTGAGGTGGGAGCGCTCACCGTCGGCGTGGTCACGCGCCCGTTCGGCTTCGAGGGCGCCCGCCGCCGCAGCACCGCGGACGAGGGCGTGCAGCGCCTGAAGGAGCAGGTGGACACCCTCATCGTTATCCCGAACGACCGCATTCTTCAGTTGATAGACAAGAAGACCTCCGTGCCTGAGGCGTTCCACATGGCAGACGACGTGCTCCGCCAGGCGATCCAGGGCATAAGCGAGCTCATCACCGAGCACGGCAACATCAACTGCGACTTCGCCGACGTGAAGGCCATAATGAGCAGCGCCGGCTCCGCGCTGATGGCGATCGGCCGCGGCACCGGCGAGACGCGAGCGGTGGACGCCGCCCGCTCGGCGATCGAGAGCCCGCTGCTCGAGCTCTCCATCGAGGGCGCGAAGGGCGTGCTGTTCAACATCACCGGCAACGAGGACCTCAGCATGATGGAGCTGTACGAGGCCGCGCAGCTCATCCAGGAGGCGGCCGACCCCGAGGCGAACATCATCTTCGGCCACGTGATAGACAACCGGCTCCAGGACGAGGTCAAGCTCACGCTGATCGCCACCGGCTTCGACAACAACCGCAGGCCGGCGGCCAAGCCCGTGACCCTGCACCGCGAGCCGAACGTCGTCAAGCCCGCCCCGGCGACCGACGACCTCGAGATC
>CADDYR010000076.1 GCA_902810765.1 Chloroflexota bacterium | reverse complement strand
ATCCGGACGGCAGGATCACGCCCGACAGCAACCACAACGGGTCCGTCCTGAATATCGCCGGAGTCACGAACCGCGAGGGGAACGTGCTCGGGATGATGCCGCACCCCGAGCGCTCGTCCGACCCCCGCTCGGGTCGGAGGACGGCCGCGCGGTGTTCGCCTCGCTCGCCAGCACGATGGTGAGGGCATGAGCGTTTCCACCGAAGAGCTGCGCGAGGTCGCGCTGACCGCGGACGAGTACGACCAGGTCGTCCGCCTGCTCGGACGCGAGCCGAACAGGCTGGAGCTCGGCATCGTCGGCGCGATGTGGAGCGAGCACTGCGGCTACAAGAACAGCCGGCCCCTGCTCAGGAGCTTCCCGACGGAGGGGCCGGAAGTGCTGCAGGGCCCGGGGGAGAACGCGGGCGCCGTGCGCCTCTCGAGCGGGCTCGCGGCCGTGTTCAAGGTCGAGTCACACAACCACCCGAGCGCGATCGAGCCGTACCAGGGCGCGGCGACCGGCGTGGGCGGGATCGTGCGCGACGTCTTCACGATGGGCGCGCGGCCCTTCGCGCTGCTCGACTCGCTCCGGTTCGGCCCCTTCGAAGAGCGCGAGAGCCGCCACCTCCTGAACGGCGTCGTGCGAGGGATCGGCGACTACGGCAACAGCATCGGCATCCCTACCGTCGGCGGCGAGACGTGGTTCGCTCCCTGCTATCGCGGCAACCCCTTAGTCAACGCGATGTGCGTGGGCATCGCCCCGGCCGACGGATTGATCCGGGGGCACGCGGGGGAGCCGGGCAACATCGTGCTGCTCGTCGGCTCGGACACGGGGCGGGACGGTATCCACGGGGCGACGTTCGCGTCGGTCGAGGACCCGCAGGAGAGCCACAAGGGCGTGATCCAGGTGGGCAACCCCTTCATGGAGAAGCTCCTCATGGAGGCGTGCCTCGAGCTTCGCGGCAACCCCCACGTGGTGGGCATGCAGGACTGCGGCGCCGCCGGGCTCACCAGCTCCTCGGTCGAGTGCGCCGGCCGCGCGGGCAGCGGCATAGAGCTGGACGTGTCGAAGGTGTCCCGTCGGGAGCGGGGAATGACCCCCTACGAGGTGATGCTCTCCGAGAGCCAGGAGCGCATGCTGCTCGTCGTCCGGCCCGAGGGCGTGGACGAGGTGCGTGGGGTCTTCGAGAAGTGGGACCTGCACTCGGACGTCGTGGGGCGGGTGACCGGCGACGGAGTGCTCCGCGTCCGCGACGGAGGGGAGGTGGTCGGAGAGCTGCCCATCCACCTGCTCACCGAGGACGTGCCGGCGTACACGCGGCAGGGGGTGCCCGATCCCGGGCTGCTCGCGCGACGCGACCGGGACCTCGGCGAGCTGGTAGAGAGCGCTGATGTCGCCCCACAGGACGCGCTGCTCACGCTGCTGTCCTCGCCGAACGTCTGTGACAAGCGCTGGGTATGGGAGCAGTACGACCACACCATCGGCACGAGCACCGTGATGCAGCCGGGGATGGCCGACGCCGCGGTGATGAGGATCCGGCCCACCGGCGAGGGGCTGGCCCTCTCGATGGACTGCAACAGCCGCTACTGCCTGCTCGACCCCTACGCGGGCGGGATGGGCGCGGTCGTGGAGGCGGCGCGGAACCTTGCGTGCGTCGGCGCCAGGCCGCTGGGGCTCACGAACTGCCTGAACTTCGGCAACCCGGAGAAGCCGGGCGTGTACTGGCAGCTCTCCGAGTGCATCCGGGGTATGGCCGACGCGTGCAGGGCGCTCGGTGTGCCCGTCGTGAGCGGGAACGTGAGCCTGTACAACGAGAGCGGAGGAGAGGCCATCTACCCGACGCCGGTGGTTGGGATGGTCGGGGAGCTTCCGGACGCGGGAGAGGCCGTGGGCCTCGCCTTCCGTGACGGCGACGAGGTGTACCTGTTGAGCACGGGCGCCGAGCCGTCGCTGGGAGCGAGCGAGTGGCTGGCGGTGATCGCGGGCGAGGAGGCGGGCACCCCGCCTCGGCCCGACCTCGAAGCGGAGACCCGGCTGCACAGGGCGCTTTGGGCGCTGGCGCGCGAGGGGGTGCTCTCCTCGGCCCACGACCTGTCCGAGGGAGGGCTGGGGGTATCGCTCGCCGAGTGCTGCATCGCGGGCGAGGTCGGACTCGACGCCTCGGGCTACGAGGGAGCCTCGGACCCCACCGCCCTGTTCGGCGAGGCCCACGGCCGCGCGGTGATAGGGGTGCGGCCCGAGCACGTACAGCGAGTGGCCGAGGTGGCGCGTGATGCGCAGCTGAGGCTCGAGCGGCTCGGCACGGCCCGGGGGGATAGGCTTGTCCTGGGGACAACGATGGATCTCCCCGTCGAGGGGCTCGCCGCGGCCTACCACGGCCGCCTGCACGTCTCGCTTACGGAGTGATATCAGGTTCCAGCCCGCACATCCCTCACCACACGTGGTACACGCGAGGGCGCACCCGTACGGCGACCGAGTAGGAGCGCGCGAACTCCTCCGGCGTGGTCCCAAGCCGTGCGATGGCGTCGCGGTACTTCTCTATCATCCCAGCTACCTGGGTCGCTGGCGGAGCGCTCCGGTCTATCTCGGCGGTGCCGTCTATGCGGATCACTCCCTCGCCCTCGTCGTCGGAGTTCAGGTGCAGCGACACCTTCCGGTTGGCCCTGATGTTCCTGAGCTTGTGGGTCGCGGGCTGCGAGTATATCAGGAAGCTCTCGCCGTCCCACAGGAACCACACGGGCACCGGCTGAGGCTGCCCGTCGCCCCGGACGGTCGTGAGCCAGATGATCTCCTCCTCGCGAAGCCTCTGCTCGGCCTTCCTCCCCGATTCGGTGCTGCTGTCGAGCATCGCGTCCACTCCCGAATCCTACTGCTGATCCCACTCGTCAGGGGGCCACTCCTCGAGCTCCGATTCCGCCTCGGCCTCGCGCACCGTCTCCAGCCCGCGCTCGATAGCGCAGGCGACCTCGGACGGGTCGCCCGGCGACAGCACCACCAGCGGATCGGCACGGTGCCTGTGAAGCCAGCGCGCGACCACAGGCGACCAGCATCCGTCGGCCCGGCCGGGCTCCGGAGCGACGGACAAGAGGTCGGCCAGCCGCTCCCTCAGAGCCGCCGCGTCCTCCGGTGCGAGCCGGGCGCACGCCACCGGCAGCCGCCCCCTCACGACCACAAGGGACAGGAGCCCCTCGTTCGGATCGAGGCGGGCGACCAGAGCGTCCCCCTGGACCGCTCCCTCGGGCAGCAATTCCCCTGCCATAACGAGGCGCTCCGTCCGCCGGACGAGGCTCGCGAGCTCCGCCCGGCGGCGCAGCGAAAGAGAACGCTCCCTATCACGGAGCCTCGCCCGCACCTCCTCGAGAAAGCGCTCGGGCTCGCGCAGCAGCGCCCGCAGCTCCCCGAGCCTCGCTAATGACTCCTCGCACGTCTGCGCACTGCCACCCCGCCTGCGAAACCCCCACAGCTCGGCTAGCACCGAGGCCACCGCCTCCACCGCCGAGCGGTTCGGCAGAGGACCGAGGTACAGGGCCGGGTCGCCGCGCGGCCCCTTCGACACCTGCACGACGTTCACCGGAGGCTCCGCGCCGACCCGCAGCCACGCCTCTCCGCCCGTCGTGGCGACCTGCACGTTGTACTTCGGGCGGAGCCCTGCGATGAGCCGCGCCTCCTCGACCACCGCCTCCAGGTGCGTGCCCAGCACGACCGCCTCAAGGGAGGATGTGCTCTCGAGAAGACCGCGCATGCCGCGCGTCAGCTCTATCTGCCCGCCGAAGTAGCTAAGCACGCGCCTTCTGAGGTTCACCGCGCTCCCGACGTACAGCGCCCTGCCGGACCCGTCGCGGAACAGATACACACCCGGCGACTCGGGCAGGGAGGCTGCCTCCCTCCTCAGGCGCTCCCGGCGCCCCGCGTACTCCCTCGTCGAGGCTGCGTCCCGAGCCCAAACACCGTCCGCGAGCCTGAGGAGCACCTCGAGCTCGGACGCCAGCTCGTCGCTCGCGAAGGGCGCCAGGCCCAGGGACGCCCGGAGGCGCGGGAGATCGAGCTTGCCCGAGGACCGCCGGAGCTCCTCCTGCCCGAGCAGGAGGAAGGCATTTCGGGGGCGGGGCCGACCACACAGCTCGAGCTCGCGGGCGAGCGCGTCGGGCAGCCCCGGATCGAGCACGAGCACGTCGCGTCGGGCGAGGAGCGACTCGATCTCGTCCGCGACCTCGGCGAAGGGCACCGCTTCGAGCGCCGAGTCGTCGTCGAGCCTGGCGCTCCGGCGCACGTAGCCGGGGACGGTGCGATCCGGGAGGAAGAGCCAGCGCCACGTGCGGGATCCCTCGTCCGCCGGGGCCGCTGCGAGGGCGACGAGCCTGCCGCCACTCGCCCTCGTGCGCCTGCCCGCGAGGAGCAGAGGAGGGTCGTCGTGTGCGGCCAAGCTCCATCGGCCGTCCGCTGTCCGCTCGAAACCGTCGTGTCCGGACAGCAGGCGCCGGAGCAGCGGCCGCCAGAGGGTCACGTCGCCCGCGGCGCCGTAGAGGCGCCGCGCGAGCTCCGCCTCGTCAAGGGGTCCCGCGGCCAGCGCCTCCTCCGCCCTGGCGATCAGCTTCTCATCGGCCACTGCGCCCGCCTCCGACCGTCGTCACACAGCAACTGCGAGGCCCAACTGGGGTTACCGCAGGGAGCTGCCGGGCTTGACGATCGGCACTCCCCGGGCACAGAGCGGGCACTCCTCTGGGTCGTAGGCGGGCTCGTCCACCTCGATCACCGCCCAGTACGGCGCGCCCGCGTCGCCCCTCCCTCCGGAGCGGTCAATCAGCACGACGGCTCCGACGACCTCCGCGCCGAGCGCCCGGGCCGCCTCCACCGTCGAGCGCACCGAGCCGCCGGTCGTGAGCACGTCGTCCACCACCAGCACCCGCTCGCCCGGCTCGATCCTGAACCCGCGCCGGAACTCCCTGCCGCCATCCGCCGACCTCTCCGCGACGATCGCGCGGGCTCCCAGCTGCCTCCCGACCTCGAACGCTAGGATCGCGCCCGCGGTCGTGGGGCCGGCGACGGTCTGAACTCCCTCGGCACGATATCGCTCCACGATGCGCTCGCACAGCCTCACCGTCACCTCCGGCCGCTCGACGAGCCTGAACTTCTCGATGTACACGCCGCTGTGCTTGCCGCTCGAGAGCAGGAAGTGCCCCTCGAGCACCGCGCCCACCGACTCCAGCAGCTGCCGCTCGTCGTTCGTCTCGACACTTGCCATTCCCAGGCCCCTTTCCTTGGTCATTGCGTCAGGCCGGCAGGAAGAAGAAGGCCGCGGCGATGATGCAGTACACCGCGACCAGCTGCGCTCCCTCGAGCCAATGGCTCTCCCCGTCGAGGCTCACGACCGCCCCGATCACGACCGCCGCGATGAGCGCGACCACCTCGAACGTGCTGAACACCAAGCTCATAGGGTGGCCGACGAGCAGGCTGACGAACACCAGCACGGGCGCCACGAACAGCGCGATCTGCAGGCTGCTGCCCAGCGAGATCGCCATGCTCAGGTCCATGTTGTTCTTGTACGCCTGCTGCACGCCCACGACGTGCTCGGCCACGTTGCCCACGAGCGGGATGATCGTGATCCCGAGGAAGACCTCCGTCCAGCCCAGGCTCTTCGTGATCGGCTCGACCGCGCCCACCAGGATCTCGCTCATACCCACCGTCGCCGCCGTGACGACCGCGAGCACCCCGAGCGCGATCGGCATGCTCCACCCCGCCTTCTCCGCCTCATGCCCCACCGCCTGCTGCTGGTACGGTGAGAAGAAGAACGTGTACAGCAGATACAGCAGGTACAGCACGATCATTATGACGGCGACCCCATCACTAAGGGATTGAACGTCCGCCCGACCGGACCCGGCGCGGATGCTGCCAGAGAACGCGGTCGGGATCGCGATCGAGATCACCGCGAGCACGAGCATGGTGGCGAGCACGCCCGCCTCGGTGCGGTTGAACCGCTGCACCCCGTTCCTGATGCCCCCGAGCAAGAGGCTGAACCCGAGCACGATCAGGATGTTGCCGAGGATCGAGCCCGTGATCGAAGCCTTCACCAGCTCGTCCAGGCCGGCGGTAAGCGCGACGATCGTGATGATGAGCTCGGCCGCGTTGCCGAGCGTCGCGTTGAGCAGCCCGCCGACCCTCGGCCCCGTGTGGATCGCCAGCTCCTCCGTGGCCTTGCCGAGCACGGCCGCGAGCGGGATCAGCGCGAGGGCGGACGCGAAGAAGATCCACAGCGGCCCTGCGTGAAGGAGCTCCAGCACGACCGCGACGGGCACCAGCACGAGCAGAAAGTACAGGTACTTCAAGACCTCTCCCCGAGTCTTCGAGCCGCGCAGGTACTAATCTAGCGGATCGGGAGTTCGGAGCGCGACCCCCTCATCACCCTCCTAAGGCAGTCAGAGAATCTCGGCCGGAGCTGGGAGGAGCTCGAGCAGGTCGTGGGGTGTCCCGGCGAGCGCATCGGCCCCCGCCGCGACGAGCTCCGCGCGGTCGAACGGTCCCCACAGCGCGGCCACGGTGCGCACGCCCGCGGCCCTGCCTGCAATTATGTCGTGCACGCTGTCGCCGACGTACACCGCGCTCCCGGCGTCGAGCCCTCCCCTCTCGAGCGCGAGCAGCAGGGGCTCGGGGTCCGGCTTGTGCCGCGCCGTGTCGTCGTGGTACACCGCCAGCGGAAAGTACTCTCCAAGGTCGTACTGATCCAGCGCCATCCGAGCGGTCTCGCGCGCCTTGCTCGTCACCAGGCCGAGCAGCAGCCCCCGCTCCCTGAGCTCCTCCAGCACCTCGCGCATCCCCTCTACCGGCCGAATGAGACGTTCGTGGTGCTTGCGCCCAAACTCGCGGTACGTCTCGAGCATCGCCGCCGCGCACGATGCAACGTCGCCGACCCCTCGCCCCACGGCGTAGTCGAGCAGGGTCTCGGGCAGGGATCGCCCGAGGTTGCGCAGGATCTCCCGGCGCGGCAGCACGCCCTCCTCCCCGAAGTGGGCGCGCAGGGTGTGCTCGTGGCAGCACAGGATGAGCTCGACCGTGTCCACGAGCGTGCCGTCGAGGTCGAACAGCACCGCGCGGACGTCCCGCATCGTCACGACGCCACCGCTTCGAGCGCCGCAACCCGGCCCTCACGGTACTCCGCCACCGTCGCCACGCTGTACTCGCCCCGTCCGGCGAGCGCGCGCACGAGCGATCTGGCGGTGTCGAGCGAGGTCAGACACGGCACCCCTGCCTCCACGGCCGCGCGGCGGATCTCGAAGCCGTCGCGCATCGGCTTGCCGCTCCGCGAGATCGTGTTGATCACCGCCGAGACCTGCCTGCGTCGTATTATGTCGGTGATGTCCGGCCGCACCTGACCGATCTTGTGCACCACCTGCGTCACCCGCACGCCCTGCGACTCGAAGTACGTCGAGGTGCCCTCGGTGGCCGCTATCGAGTACCCGAGGTCTGCGAGCCCGCGCGCCAGCTCGACCGCCTGCTCCTTGTCGCTGTCCGCGATCGAGAACAGCACCATCCCGCCGTAAGGCGGGTTGATGCCCACCGCGAGCATCGCCTTCATCAGCGCGGGCTCGAATTCGGTATCTATGCCCATGACCTCGCCCGTGCTCTTCATCTCCGGCCCCAGCGCGGTGTCCACTCCGGTCAGCTTGGACATGCTGAACACCGGGGCCTTCACCGCGTACAGGTCGCGCTCCGGCAGCAGCCCCCCCGGGTACCCGAGCTCCTCGAGCGTCGCGCCGAGCATCACCTTCGTCGCGAGCGACACCATCGGCACTCCCGTCACCTTGCTCACGAACGGCACCGTGCGGCTCGCCCGCGGGTTCACCTCGAGCACGTACACCAGCCGGTCCTTGACGACGTACTGGACGTTCATCAGGCCCTTCAGACCGAGTCCCAGGCCGATCCTGGTAGTCATCGCCTCGACCTGCTCCGTCTCGTCCCGCGAGAGGGCTATCGGCGGGTACACGCCGAAGCTGTCGCCCGAGTGGACGCCCGCGCGCTCGATGTGCTCTACGATGCCCGGTATCAGGACGCGCTCGCCGTCGCACACGGCGTCCACCTCCACCTCCCGCCCCTCGATGTACCTGTCGAGCAGGACCGGGTGGCTGCCGCTGATCTCGGTGGCGTTGTCTATGTACTCCAATAGCGCCCGCTCATCGTGCACGATGCGCATCGCCTGTCCGCCCAGCACGTAGGAGGGACGCACGAGCAGCGGGAAGCCGATGTGCCGCGCGGCCTCTAGCGCTTCGGCCACGTTGCGCACGCTCGTCCCCTCCGGCCGTCTGAGCCCGATCCGGTTCAGGAACGACTCGAACCGCTCCCGGTCCTCGGCGAGGTCTATCGCATCCAGGGATCCCCCCAGCACTCCAAACCCGGCCCTATGCAGGCTCTCGGCCAGGTTGATCGCCGTCTGGCCCCCGAATTGGACGATCACCGGAGGGCCTGCGACCGGCCGCTCGCGCCCGTCCAGCTCCTCCTGAGTGGGCAGGCCGTCGCTCAGACGCTGCAGCCCCTCGTTCTCGAGGATGTCGCGCACGCTCTCGGAGTCGAGTGGGTCGAAGTACAGGCGATCCGAGGTATCGAAGTCGGTGGACACCGTCTCCGGGTTGCTGTTCACCATGATGCTCCGCGACCCGGCCTCGCGCAGCGCGTGGGCACTGTGCACGCTGCAGTAGTCGAACTCGATGCCCTGTCCGATCCGGATCGGCCCGGAGCCGAGCACGACCGAGGCCCGTCCCTCCAGAGCGGGCGCCTCGTTCTCCTCCTCATAGGTGCTGTAGAAGTACGGGGTGGTGGCCTCGAACTCCGCGGCACAGGTGTCCACCATCTTCCACACCGGGCGCACCCGCAGCTCGCGCCTGAGCGCCCGCACGGCCTCCTCGTCGCCCCCTGCCAGCTCCGCGATCTGGCGATCCGAAAACCCGAGCTGCTTGGCGTGCCATAGCAGCGGACGGTTCAGGCCGCCGAGTCCGGCGGCTTCGAGCTCGCGCTCGGTTCGCACAATGTTCAGCATCGCGTGCAGGAACCAGGGGTCAACCCAGGTCTCTCGGTACAGCTCCTCCACTGGGACGCCGCGGCGCAGGGCCGCCATCAGCGCCCACAGCCGGTTGTCCGTCGGCACCCGCGCGGCCTCCATCAGAGCGTCTGGGTCGCGCCAGGCCGAGTCCTCCCAGAGCAGGGTGCGTCCGCCGAGCTCGAGCGACCGCACGGCCTTCTGGAGGGCGGCCTCGAAGCTGCGCTCGATGGCCATCACCTCGCCCGTCGCCTTCATCTGCGTGCCGATGCGCCTGTCGCCGCTGCGGAACTTGTCGAACGGCCAGCGCGGTATCTTGACGACGCAGTAGTCGAGCGCGGGCTCAAGCGCGGCGGTCGTCGAGGCGCTCACCGAGTTCGGGATCTCGTCCAGCGTGAGCCCGAGCGCGATCTTCGCCGCCACCCGCGCGATCGGGTAGCCGGTGGCCTTCGAGGCGAGCGCGGAGCTCCGGCTCACGCGCGGGTTGACCTCGATCACGTAGTAGTCGTCCGAGTCAGGGTCGAGCGCGAACTGGATGTTGCACCCTCCCTCGATGCCGAGCGCGCGCACGATCCTGAGCGCCGCGGTGCGCAGCTTCTGGTACTGCCGGTCCGAGAGGGTCTGGCTGGGGGCCACCACGATCGAGTCGCCGGTGTGCACGCCCACCGGGTCCACGTTCTCCATGTTGCAGACGGTGATCGCGTTGTCTGCGCCGTCGCGCAGGACCTCGTACTCGATCTCCTTCCAGCCCGCGACCGACCTCTCGACGAGCGTCTGCCCGATCGGGCTCGCGCGCAGGCTGCGGTCGAGCAGCACCGCGAGCTCCTCGAGCGTCGAGGCCATGCCGCCCCCGGTGCCCCCCAGGGTGTACGCGGGGCGGCTGATGACCGGCAGGCCGATCTGCTGAACGAACGCCAGCCCCTCCTGGACGGTGTGGACCGTCTGGCTCCGGATCGCGGGTTCGCCTATCTCCTCGAGCAGCCGCTTGAACCTCTCGCGGTCCTCGGCCTTCTGGATGCTCTCGAGCGGAGTACCCAGTAGCCTCACATCCCACCTGTCGAGCACCCCGGCCGCCGCGAGCTCCACCGCGAGGTTCAGCCCCGTCTGCCCGCCGAGCGTCGGCAGCAGTCCGTCGGGCCGCTCCCTCTCGATGATGCGCTCCACGACCTCGACGGTGAGCGGCTCGATGTATACCCGGTCCGCCACCTCCTCGTCGGTCATGATCGTCGCGGGATTCGAGTTCACGAGCACCACGCGGATGCCCTCCTCCCTGAGCGCCCTGCACGCCTGGCTGCCCGCATAGTCGAACTCTGCCGCCTGCCCGATCACTATCGGCCCAGAGCCGATGACGAGCACTGACCCGATGGCGCGATCCACCAACTTACGCATCCCTCCTTACGTGCTGCTCGACCATCCGCACGAACCTGTCGAACAGGTAGCCGTTCTCCTCCGGGCCCGGGGAGCCCTCGGGGTGGTACTGCACGGAGAAGGCCGGCTTCGTCTCGTGCACGAGTCCCTCCACCGAGCCGTCGTTCACGTTGACGTGGCTCACGTGCCAGCCCTCGTCCTCCGGCACCGACTCCGAGTTCACCTGGTAGCTGTGGTTCTGTGACGTTATGTACACCCGCCCCGTCTCGAGCTCCTTGACCGGGTGGTTCCCTCCCCTGTGGCCGAACTTGAGCTTGCTCGTCGTCGCGCCCACCGCGAGCCCGAGTATCTGGTTGCCCAGGCATATGCCGAAGAACGGGATGTCCCGCTCGACCACTCCCCTCACGGTGCGGATCGCCGTCTCTGCGCTCTCGGGGTCGCCCGGCCCGGGAGAGGTCACCACCCCGTCCGGCTCGAGGGCGAGCACCTCCTCGGCGGTCGCCGAATAGGGCACGACTATCGTCTCGACCGGTCGCGCCGCGAGCGACCTCAGGATGTTCGACTTGAGGCCGCAGTCTATCACGACCACCCGCGCCCGCTTCGAGCCGTCGGGCTCGATCGTGTACCTCCGGCCCGCGCTCACCTCGCCAACCCCGAACCGCTCGCCGGGCAGCCGGACCAGGCGGGCGCGAGCCACGAGCTCCCCCGCGTCCGAGCCGTCCGAGCCGGGCACGATGATCCCGCGCCGCGAGCCGTGGGACCTGATGTGCCGGCTGAGGGCGCGGGTATCCACCCCGAACAGTCCGGGGATCCCGTGCTCCCTCAGGTACTCATCGAGCGTGCCCGCGCTGTCGTAGTGCGAGGGACGCTCGGAGTGCTGGCGCACGATCAGGCCGGAGATCCACGGCCTGGACGACTGCTCGTACCTCGGGCTCACGCCGTAGTTGCCGACGATCGGGTAGGTCAGGCACAGGATCTGGCCGTGGTATGAGGGGTCCGTGCACATCTCCTGGTACCCGGTCATTGAGGTGCTGAACACGACCTCACCCTCCGCCACGGCGTCCGCGCCGAACGCGAATCCGTGGAATATGCGGCCGTCCTCCAGCGCCAGCACCGATGGCTTGCTCATCTCGCCTCCAGTTCCGGCGAGCGCCACACGCGCTCGCCCGCTATCGTCAGGAGCACCCTGCCCCTCAGCCTGTGTCCATCGAGTGGCGTGTTCCTGCCCCTGGACGCCATCCTGCTCGGGTCCACCACCCACTCGCGCTCGGGATCGAACACGACGAGCTCGGCCCGCGCCCCCTCGCGAACTCCCTGGGGGGGCAGGCCGAAGGCTCGCGCTGGCTCGCTCGTGAGGAGCGCGACCAGCCGCGGCAGCGTGGCCGCGCCCCTGCCCACGAGCGTCATCGCCAGGCCGAGCGCCGTCTCCAGGCCGCTGATCCCGAACGCGCCGCAGCCGTACTCGCACTCCTTCTCGAGCGGCGAGTGGGGTGCGTGGTCTGTGGCGATCGCGTCTATCGTGCCGTCGCGCACACCCTCGATCACCGCCTCGACGTGGTCGCGGGACCTCAGGGGCGGGTTCACCTTCGTGCTCGTGTCGTAGGCCCGCTCCCCCAGCGCAGTGGGAGGGCGCCCGTCTCCATCGAGGTCTTCCCAGCCCGCGACCCACTCGTCCGTGAGCGCGAGGTGGTGTGGTGTGGCCTCGGCCGTGACCGCGACCCCTCGCCTCTTCGCCTCGCGGATCGCGTCCACCGCGCCCACCGTGCTCACGTGCGCCACGTGCAGCCGCCCTCCGGTCATCTCGGCGAGCGCGACATCGCGCCGGACCATCACCTCCTCGGCGGCCGCGGGTATCCCACGCACGCCAAGCCTCGCGCTCACCGCACCCTCGTGCATCGAGCCCCCGGCGGACAGCGCCAGCTCCTCCGCGTGGGTCACTATCGGCAATCCCATCGGCCGGCTGTACTCGAGCGCGCGGCGCATCAGCCCAGCGTCGCTCACGGGGCTGCCGTCGTCCGAGAAGGCGACGGCACCGGCCGCAGCCATCGAGCCGAGCGGCGCCAGCTGTTCTCCCCGCCTGCCCACGGTGATCGCGCCGATCGGCAGCACCCTGACCCCCAGCCCCTCCGAGCGCCGGGCGACCGTCTCGATCGTGATCCGGCTGTCGAGCGCGGGCTGTGTGTTCGGCATCGCGCACACCGTCGTGAAGCCCCCGGCGAGCGCAGCCTCGACCGCGGTCGCGATCGTCTCCTTGTGCTCCTCCCCCGGCTCGCGGAGGTGCGTGTGCAGGTCCACGAAGCCCGGCGAGATTATCTTCCCGGCGAGGTCGAGCACCTCCGCGTTCTCGGTCACGATCCCGCCACCGTGCCCGACCGCCGCGATCCGGCCGTCCTCGACGAGCACATCCGCCGTCCGGTCGACACCGGTGAAAGGGCAGATCAGCCGCCCGTTGCGCAGGAGTACCCTAGCCACGCTCGCCTCCCAGCAGCATCCGCAGCACCGCCATCCTCACGAACACCCCGTTGGCGACCTGACGGCCGATCAGGCTGTCCTTGGCGACTATCAGCTCGGGTGCGAGCTCCACGCCCTCGTTCACCGGCCCCGGGTGCATCACGACCGCGCCGGGAGCCAGCCTCGACAGCTTCTCCCGGTCGAGACCGTAGTCGCGCACGAACTCCCTTAGACCGGGCAGGAGCCCCCCGGTCTGCCGCTCCCGCTGCATCCGAAGAGCCATCACGACCTGCGCGCCCTCGAGCGCCTCGGCGAGCGAGGTGGTCTGGACCGCGCCTCCGCCGCGCTCGCTCCTCGGCAGGTACTCGAGCCATCCGTCCGGCGGGAGCAGGGTGCGCGGACCGCACAGGCGCACGTGCGCGCCCAGCAGAACCAGCCCGATCGTCGTGGAGCGGGCCACCCGGCTGTGCGATACGTCTCCGACGATAGCCACACGAAGCCCCCGGAGCTCGCCGAAGCGGTCGCGCATCGTCAGCAGGTCGAGCAGAGCCTGCGTGGGGTGCGCGTGCAGTCCGTCCCCGGCGTTGACCACGGCGCCGTCGAAGTGGCGGGAGACGAGGTACGGAGCCCCGGCCTCCGAGTGGCGGATCACGATAGCGTCCGCGCCCAGCGACTCGAGCGTGCGGACGGTGTCTACGAGCGACTCGCCCTTCGTGATGCTGCTGCCCGAGGGCTGCACGTTCACCACCTCGGCCCCGAGGTTGCGAGCCGCTATCTCGAACGAGACCCTCGTGCGCGTGCTCGCCTCGTAGAAGAGGTTCGCGACGATCTGTCCCGCGAGCTCCCGGGAGCGGACGGGTCTGCCGTCCTCGCCTCGCATCTGCCCGGCCTCCTCCAGCACCTCCTCGATGCCCTCCGCTCCGAGCGCGTCGACGTCCAGCAGCGCGCGCGCGAGGGTGCGCGTGGTCTGGGTCATCGGGTCACCTCCGTCAGGGCCGGTCCGTCAGCTAACCGATTAAGGCGCAGGAGCGGTCGCGTCGCAACACCGCACGGCACCTCGCTACCCATTCCTGCCCGCCTTCCGGACGATACGCACCTCGTCCACACCGTCCGTCTCCACGAGGCGCACCTGCACCTCTTCGTCGTGTGCGGAGGGCAGGTTCTTGCCGACGTAGTCGGGCTTGATCGGGAGCTCGCGGTGCCCGCGGTCCACCATCACGAGCAGCTGGACGCGCGCGGGGCGCCCGTGGTCCACGAGCGCGTCCAGCGCGGCTCGGGAGGTCCGGCCGGTGTACAGGACGTCGTCCACGAGCACGAGATCCCGGCCCTCGATCCTGAAAGGGGCGGAGATGGCGTGACCGCGGCGCTCGGGCGGATGCCCCAGGTCGTCCCGGTAGGCGCTGATGTCTATCTCGCCAACCGGTACCCGCGCCCCGGCGATGTCCTCGAGCGCGCGCTGCAGGCGTCGCGCGAGCGGCACCCCGCGCGAACGCACGCCAATCAGGGCGAGCCTCGAGAGGTCGGGGTTGCGCTCGCGTATCTGGTGGGCGAGGCGCACCACCGTCCTGTGCATCGCGTCGGCGTCGAGCACCACCCGGGAAACGGTCTCGCAAGTTTCCGTGCGCATAAAGAAGCTCCCGCTTGCCGCGAGCAGGCAGACGGGAGCGCATCGGGCACAGATATGGCTTGTCCTCACCGCCTTACCAGCCTCGCGGGACTGACTTAAAGGCCACGAGTATTATACGGACCGCCCTTGTCCAATCGCAACCGAAGCGGTTGTGTCCTACACGATACGCATCAGCGGAACTGATAGGCCCCGAACACGTACCCATTCTCCGCGCTGATCATCACGTTCAACTCTCTCAGTGGTGGTCTGGTAGGCACCGGGGTGAGCGAGAACCCCCCACCGGACCTTGGCATCCTCACCCCCTCGTACGAGACTATCCACACCGGTATGTCCACGAACCCGTCCGGGTGCTTGTCAGCCAGGTGTGCTCGCTGAAGGTTGGGCAGGAAGTCTCGAGGAGGCTCGCGAGTCAGCAGCACGTACTTCGCGGTAACCCAGGGGGCGTGTCGAGGCACGTAGCCCACCCGATTGGCTATGGCGATCGCCTGCCTCTCGGACACCTTCGGCGGCCTCATCGAGGCGGGAGGGGTGCGGAAGACCCATCCCTGCATGCTCTTGCTGTGGTTGTCTATGCCCGGCGTCCAGGTGGGGATGCCCCGAGGGGGGGTGAGCGCGAT
>CADDYR010000075.1 GCA_902810765.1 Chloroflexota bacterium | reverse complement strand
CCATATCACGGCCGGATTCCTGGCTCGAAGCCTGGGAACGACGGGAGGGGCCGGTGATGGCCGCCCTCCCCTACATCATGCTGGCCGTCTCGGTGGTCGTGACGGTGATCATCAAGAGTGGGGCGGGGAAGCCCTTGCTCATAGACCTCGCGCTCTCCGGGGCGGCTGCCGGGTGGATGCTGTGGATGGTCACGCTGCATCCGGCCTGGACGAAGCGCCCTCCGCTGATGGCGATCTACTTCGCGGGCGTGGTCGCTCTCATGGCGGCGCTCGTGCTGCGGGCACCGTGGTTCGGTTTCTTCGCCTGGACCGGGTACTTGCAGACCGTTTACCTGCCGAGCGGTAGGTGGCGGCTCGCCGGGATCGCAGCCGTAGCGGTCGTGATGGGCACCTCCCAGAACGGAGGACTGCCGTCGCCCGACCCGGCCTCGGTATCCGCGTACCTCATCTTTGTCCTGATCAACGTGCTTGTCGCCGGAGCGTTGGTCTGGTTCGGCGTGATCAGCGGAGAGCAGAACGTGAAGCGCAAGAGGCTCGTCGAGGAGCTTGCGGAGGCGAACCGCAGGCTCGAAACCATGCTGGAGGAGAACGCGGGGCTGCACGCGCAGCTGCTGGCGCAGGCGCGGGAAGCCGGGGTGTTCGACGAGCGTCAGCGCATGGCGCGCGAGATCCACGACACCCTGGCACAGGGCTTCACCGGGATCATCGCCCAGCTCGAGGCGGCGAAACAGGCGGGCGAGGATCGCGGTCTTTGGCGGTGGCACGTGGACCGGGCCCAGGCGTTGGCGAAGGAGAGCCTTACCGAGGCGCGCAGATCGGTACAAGCGCTGAAACCCGAGCCGCTGGAGGACTCGCGGCTGCCCGAGGCCATCGCCGACGTGACCGGGCGCTGGTCCGAGGTCTCGGGGGTCACGGCGAGCTTCGAGGTCACGGGCGAGCCGAGGCAGATGCCCGCCCAGGTCGAGGTGACGCTGTTTCGCGTCGCACAGGAAGCGCTGGCCAACGTGGCCAAGCACGCGAGGGCGTCCAGGGTCGGCCTGACCCTGTCCTACATGGAGGACGTGGTGCTGCTCGACGTCCGCGATGACGGCGTCGGCTTCGCGCTCGGCTCGCCAAGCTCGAATGGCCAATCGAGGGCGGGGCACCGGTTCGGCCTCTGCGCCATGCGGCAGCGTCTGCAGCAGGTAGGAGGCAATCTGGAGATCGAGAGCGCCCCGGGCGAGGGCACCACGATCAACGCGAGCGTCCCGGCGATACCTGCGGAGATTGCTACGTGAGCACGCTGGGCTCGCCTATCCGGCTGCTGATAGTGGACGACCATCCGATCTTCCGTGAGGGACTGCGCGGGGTCTTCACGGGCGACCCCGACTTCGAGGTGGTGGGCGAGGCGGCAAACGGGACCGAAGCCCTCGAGCTCGCCCGACGCCTGCACGTGGACGTGGTGCTGATGGATCTGCGTATGCCCGGCATGGGCGGCGTGGAAGCGATACGTGGGCTGAGCCGGACGGCCCCGCGGGCTCGGGTCCTGGTGCTCACCACCTTCGATACAGACAGCGATGTGCTCCCCGCCGTCGAGGCCGGCGCAACCGGCTACATCCTAAAGGATGCGCCGAGGGATGAGCTGATCCGGGCCGTCCGCGCGGCGTACAGGGGAGAGTCGGTGCTGTCTCCGACGGTCGCGGGCCGACTGATGGGCCAGGTCCGCAGGCCTGCCGGCGAGGCTCTGAGCCAGCGCGAGCGGGAGGTGCTCGAGCTCATCGCCGGCGGCGCGACGAACCGCGAGGCCGCCGCGAAGCTGTTCGTCAGCGAGGCGACCATCAAGACGCATCTCATGCACATCTACGACAAGCTCGGCGTGCGGGACCGCGCCTCTGCCGTCGGCGAAGCGTACAGGCGCGGCCTGTTGAGCTGAGCTCGCAGTACACGGCCGGGAGCTCCGCTCCGACGGCCATCGCCGCTGCAGTCGGCGCATATCCAGCTCGGGTTCTGTTATGTGGCCCTCCGGCTGCTCCACACGAGTCGAGGGGCACGTCATACCAAATCCGGGTAATGAGTCTGTCATTCCGAGGCCCCCTACCCCTGTCATTCTGAGGCCCGAAGGGCCGAAGAATCTGTCCGGGAGGCTTTGCCGCGTCCTCCCTTGCAGATCCTTCGCTTCGCTCAGGATGACGGGTGTGGGTGGCTCAGGATGACTACGCCTGGTGGCTCCTGATGACGTTGGATAAGTGTCCACTCGGAATCGGAATCACCACCAGCTGAGCACGGTCATCACCAGGTACGCAGACGAGAGCACGGCGACTCCCACGACGGTCACCCAGGCGACGGCGTTGTAGATCGGGCCGTTCCTGTGGCTGCCCATCACCGCGGGATCGCTCGCGAGTCTCAGGATCGAGACCAGCACGATCGGTAGCACCAGCCCGTTCAGCACCTGGGTGAACACCAGCAGCCGGATGACGTTGATTCCCGGCAGGATCGCCAGCACGGCGCCCAGGAAGATGAGGAAGGTGAACAGCCCCAGGAACACCGGCGCCTCGCGGAACGTGCGCGACACCCCCTTCTCGAAGCCGAAAGCCTCCGTGACCGTGTAGGAGGTCGCCAGAGGCAGCACCGCCGCCGCGAGCATGGAGGCCCCGAACAGGCCGATACCGAAGATGATCCCGGCGTACCGCCCCGCGAGGGGCTGGAGCGCCCGCGCAGCATCGGCGGCCGTCTCTATCCGCTCGTGAGCGACAAAGAGCGTCGCGCCGGTCGCAACGATGATGAAGCCGGCGATCACGTCCGAGAAGATGGCTCCGGAGTATGCGTCCACCTTTGCCTCCTTCGGGCTGGTGTCCGCGCCCTTCTCGGCCGTGGCCGACTGGATGTACAGCTGCATGTAGGGAGTGATCGTGGTGCCCACCATCGCGATGAACAGCGTCAGGTAGTTGGCGCTGAGCCGCACCGAGGGGCTCACCAGCTGCTTTCCGACCGTCAGCCAGTCCGGATGCGCGAGGATCGCCGCCACGGGGTAAGCGAAGAAGACGAGCGTGAGCGCGAGGAAGACCTTCTCCACCCGCTCGTACGACCCCCGAGTCACCAGCCACCACACGAGCAGGGCCATCATCGGCACGACGATGTAGTGCGAGACGCCGAACAGCTCCGCCGCGGCGCCGATGCCCACGAACTCCGACACGATCAGCCCGCCGTTGGCTACAAGCAGCGTGAGCATCAGGAAGGCGGTCACCCTCACGCCGAACTGCTCGCGCACCAGCTCCGAGAAGCCCTTGCCCGTGACGGCGCCCATCCGGGCGGCCATCTCCTGCACGAGCGCGAGGCTTATGGTGATCAGCACCAGCGCCCACAGCAGCGAGTAGCCGTAGGAGGCACCTATCGAGGAGTAGGTGGCTATGCCGCCGGCGTCGTTCCCCGCGTTCGCGGCCACGAGCCCCGGCCCGAGGTACGCGAGGTAACGGAGCAGCCGGGGACGCGGCCCGCGCCGCAGCACGTCGGGCGCGGACTCGATGAGGCGCTTCGTAAGTGTTCGGGCCCCTCTGGCCCCATCGCTCCCCCTCCTCAGCGAAACAGTCTCGGCAGCCGCTGACGCCACGGCACCGGAAGCAGCCGCTCCATGACATCGTCCACGGTGACGATGCCCAGCAGACGCCCGTCCTCGGAAAGGACGGGCAGAGCCAGTAGATTATACTCCCCGATGACCCTCGCCACCTCGTCGCTGCTCGTCTCGGACGAGGCGTGGTAGAACTCCCTCGTCATCACCTCGTCCATCCGCCGGCTCAGTCCGGCGAAGATCATGTCACGGAGGGAGGCGATGCCCAGCAGCACGGGCTGCTCCTCCTCGAGGGAGTCCACGACGTAGAAGTAGTACACCAGCTCCGGCTCGTAGGGGAGCGCGCGGGCGTGCTCGATGGCCTGCTCGACCGTCATGTTGGGCAGCGCCGGCACGTAGTTCGGGGTCATCAGCCCGCCCGCGCTGTCCTCGGGGTACGCGAGCAGCTCCTCCACGTCGAGGGAAGCCTCGGCCTCCATCAGCCGCAGGAGGTCGCGCTGCTTCTCCTCGTCCAGGTCGGCGAGCAGGTCGGCGGCGTCGTCCGGCGCCATCCGCTCGATGATGTCCGCCGCGCGCTCCTCGTCCATGCCCCCGACCAGGCTCGCCTGCCGCTCGTCCGAGACCTCCTCCATCGCGTCCGCGGCCGTCTCGACGTCCAGGGACTCGAGGATCTCCGCCCCCTTCTGGTAGGAGACCGACTCGACGAGCCGGGCGATGTCGGTCGGATGGAGCCTGGAGAGCCGCTCGTGCGACACCTTCAGCCGTACGGCGGGCGCGTCGCTCGCGAAGTACTCGACGTCCGCCCAGTCCAGAAGTGGCCCGGGCGTGCCGAGGCGGCGCACCCCCAGCCTCCTGAGCAGCCCGTGGGGGCTGACGTCCACGGCGATCACTCTGTAGCCCGAGGGCGACGGCGCGAGCTGGAGGTCGTTCACCCGGATCACGCGGCGCCCATCCACATCTATCAGCTGACGATCCAGGACGTGCTTGGAGAGCAGCACCTCATTCTCCCGGCGCGAGAACCGCTCGAGGTTGAGCCGGGTCGTGGAAAGCTCGGCGCCGCTCTCGTCGAGCGACGAGATCTGCGACGCCTTGATGAAGAACTGGCGGCGCCCCTGCCGCGCCACCAGCCCCGTGACCGTCGGGTACGGCTTGTCGTCTATCCGGACGATCAGGTCCCTCACGGTCGCGATCCGCTCGCCGTGCATGTCCCGTATGGGCCTGCCGAGCACCTGTGATAGGAAGAACATGTCCGCCACCTCGGCGCGCTGGAGCTCTCGCGACCATTGTATCGCTTCCGCGCGGGCCGGGGCAGCCGGTGGGACGGGCCTATCCCTTCGGCTGCTCGACCGTCGGCGCGACCTCGGTGGGAGCGGGCTGCCCGGCGGGCTCGGGCGGAGCCGTCGGCATCGGGCCGAACTGGTTGACGATCTTCGCCCTCCTCCACAGGCTCTCGACGTATGGCCCCGCCATCTCCTGGATCTTCTTCTGCTTCACGGCCTCGCGCACCTGATCCCTCACCTGGTCGAACGGCCTGACCTCTCCTCCTCGTCGGTCCACGACCCTCACCACCACGTAGCCGTCGTCCGTCTTGAGCGGAGGGCTCACGTCTCCCTTCGCCATCTGCGCGACCGTCGGCAGTATCTGCAGCGGGAGCTGGTCTATCGGTATGAAGTCGGTAGTGCCGTTCAGCTTCGCCGCGCTACCGCTCCTGACGCCGTACTTGTGCACGACGTCCTGGATGCCCGCACCCCTGCTCAGGTCCTGCGAGGCGGCCTCGGCCTTCGCCTTGTCGTCCGTCACCACCCGCTCGAGCCTGACCTCCTGCGGCGTCGAGAACTGCTGCTGGTTCTGCTGGTAGTACTGCCTGAGCTCGTCCTCCGTGACCTTCACCCGCGGCCCAAGCAGCTTCTGGAGCTCGAGCAGCACGCGCTGCTGCTCGCGCAGCCCTTCGAGGCTCACTCCGAAGTTCTGCCTCGCGGCCTCGTCGAGCCGAGCGGGGGGCACGGAGGGCAGCGTCTGCCGCACGGCCTGATCTACCTCCGCCTTCGATACGGTGATGTGGTGCTTCCGCGCCTCCTGGTCGACGAGCTTCTCCGTGATCAGCTCGCTTACTACCTGCTGACCGTACTCCCGCTCGAGGATGCTGTCCAGCTGCCCGAAGGTGATCGCGTCGCCGTTGACCACTGCCGCGGGGCGGTCCCTCCGGAGCGGCGCCGTCGGGGAAGGAGTCGGAATCGCCCGGGTCGGGGCAGGCGTTGTCTCCCTCGTCGTAGCCGAGGGCTCGCGGGTGGCCGCCGCTCCGGCAGGGGTCGGATGCGTGGAGCCGGTCT
Organism: Chloroflexota bacterium; assembly: GCA_902810765.1. Classification (GTDB taxonomy): domain Bacteria; phylum Chloroflexota; class Chloroflexia; order Thermobaculales; family Thermobaculaceae; genus CADDYR01. The sequence goes on along the minus strand of CADDYR010000075.1, from coordinate 9,357 downwards.
GCCGCGCTCCCGGTCGCTCCGAGCGCGCCTCCCTCGCTGGGGGCCCGGGGTTAGCCCCCTGACCGTCGCCGATGCCCGGAAGGCTCACCTGACCGCACGCAGCGAGCAGCAGCCCGACGAGCGCTGCCACGAGCAGCCGCGGAAGACCTCGCGGGTTTGTCGCGCGAGGTCGTGGCGGGGAAAAAGACACGAAATACCTCCTGACGCAAGCGGGTCGTCACCTCGAGCTCACGGCATGATAGCCAGCGCCGGAATGGGCTGTCAAAGCCCGGGTGAAACGCCGGGCCGCCCTCGCGCGTTCTCAAGTGAGTGGAGCGGCTGCCTCTCGGAGGCATCCTCGGAGAACACAGGGAGTCGGCGCGGCTCTTGCGCCGTTAAGACTTCGTCGCAATCTGGTCGCGCGCGCTCGAACCACCTTGACTGCTGGACGCCCCTGTGACACACTAGCCGCGACCGTCACTCTCGGAGGCATAGGGGGGAAACGCATGAGCACGATCCTGGTCAGCGGCGGCAGGCCGATCCGGGGCGAGGTGAGGATCGCCGGAGCGAAGAACGCGGCACCCAAGATGATGGCCGCGGCCGTCCTGACCGATGAGGAAGTGCTCCTCTCCAACGTGCCCCGGATCAGCGACATCAGGGTGATGATGCACCTCCTCAGCTCGATGGGAGTGGACGTCAGGTGGTGCGGGCCACACTCCCTGAGCATCCGGGCCAGGAGCGTGTGCCCGGTCCGCTTCAAGCTCGACGTGTTCGCGAAGATCAGGGCGTCGTTCGTGCTCCTCGCGCCCACGCTCGCGCGGTGCGGCGCGGCGAGCGTCCCGAACCCCGGAGGAGACCGGATCGGTCACCGGCCGGTCGACAGGCTCGTGGACGGCATCAGGCATTTCGGCGTCCAGCTCGATTACGACGGCACGTACTACAACGCCACGACCACCGGGCTCGTGGGCTGCGAGTACACCTTCCATAAGAACTCCCACATGGGCACGGAGCACCAGATCCTCGCCGCGGTCACAGCGAGGGGGCGGTCGGTGATCCACAACGCGGCCGAGGAGCCCGAGGTGGACGACCTGATCTCGATGCTCAACTCGATGGGCGCGCGGATAAATCGCCCTCATCCGCGCACGATCGTGGTGGAGGGCGTGCCCAGGCTGCACGGCACTCACCACGAGGTGATGCCGGACCGGATCGAGGCGGGCACGTTCGCCACGATCGCGGCGGCCACGGACGGTGACCTCTACCTGCAGGGGGCCAGCCCCCGCCACATGGTCCCCCTGCTCGACAAGCTCGCGGAGGCGGGCTGCAGGGTCGAGCGCGAGCCGAGCGCGGTCCGGGTGCGGCGGGGCGACAGGCTCACGGCGGTGAACGTGACCACCCGCCCCCACCCGGGCTTCATGACCGACTGGCAGGCGCCCTTCGCGGTGGTGCTCACCCAGGCGCAGGGCGTCGGCGTGATCCACGAGACGATCTTCCCGAACCGGCTGGGCTACACCGAGCAGCTGAGGCAGATGGGCGCGCGCATCGAGCTGTTCAACCCTTCGGTGCCGGAGCACGGCTACGACTGGAACGAGCGGGACGACTCTCCCGAGTACTTCCACGCCGCGCGGATATACGGCCCCACCCCCCTGTCGGCCTCGAACCTCACTATCTCCGACCTGCGTGCCGGCGCGACGATGATCATCGCCGCGCTGTGCGCGGACGGCACGAGCCAGATCACGGGCACCGAATGGGTGGAGCGGGGCTACGAGTACTTCATTGATCGGCTGCGCGCGCTCGGCGCGACCATTGAGGAGAGCCTGCCTGCCGGCGCGACCGCCTGAGCCGAGCGCCTAGCCCCAGGGCCGCGCCTGCTGAGCGTGCAGCTGCAGCCAGCGCATTATGTCACGACGGCGCAGGAGCCCCACGAGCGCCCCGTCCTGCACCACCGGAAGCTGGTTCAGGTCCTTGCCGGACAGCAGGTCCAGCGCGTCCGCCGAGTCGTCGCCCGGCTGGACGGTCACGAGCGCATCCCCACCGGTCATCACGTCTGCGACCCTCGTGGACTGCCACTCATCCCTCGGCACGCGCCGGATGTCGTGCAGGCAGATGATCCCCACCAGCCGGTCGCCCTCCACGACGGGAAACGCGTGATCGTCGGTGCCCATCACCCGATCGTGTACCACGTCCCAGATCGTCATGCGGGAGTCGGCGGTCGGCGGGTCGCGGCGCATCAGCGCGCTCACCGGCGCGCCCTCCAGGATGTGGTGCACGACCAGCTGCTCGTAGCTCTGGCGAGCCGCGCTGGCGAGGAACCACCCGATGAACGCCAGCCAGATGCCAGTGACGAACCCCCGGCCCGCGAAGAATGTCACGACGCCGGCGATGATCATTATCCATCCGACCGCCTGCCCCACCGACGAGGCCCAGCGCGTGGAGCGTGGCAGGCTGCCGGTGATCGCCCACAGGATCGAGCGCAGCACCCGGCCGCCGTCGAGGGGGAAGCCGGGGATCAGGTTGAAGATCCCCACGGCTATGTTCACCTGACCCAGCCAGAAGAGCAGCACGGTGATGGGCGACTCGGGGCGCAGGCCGCCGAGGGGCGCGAACATCTGCGCCTGTCCCACACGGGCGCTGATCCCGCCGAGTATCACGAAGATGATGCCGAGCACCACGCTCGTGATCGGCCCCACGATCGTTATCAGGAACTCCGCCCGCGGCGACCGCGGCTCCTGCTCGATGCTCGCGACGCCCCCGAACAGGAAGAGCGTGATCCTCCGCACGGGGATCTGGAACCGGCGGGCGACCAGAGAGTGGGCCATCTCGTGCGCCAGCACCGATGCGAAGAACACGAGCGCCGCGACGACCGCCGTGATCCACGCGGTCGCAAGCGACCATCCCGGCGCCATCTGAGGGAACACCAGCCCGCCGAGGTTCCACACCACGAGCAGGAAGATGAGGATCCAGCTCCAGTCTATGTAGATCTGCAGTCCGAGGATCGTGCCAATCCTGAACCCGCTGCGCATCGAACCCAGCTCCCGAACCTACGTCCCGACGCTACCAGCACTCGCCGTGCCACCTACTGATCGAGCTCACGCACCACCCTCGCGGGATTACCCGCCACGATCACGCCCGCGGGCACGTCCCGCACGACCACCGCCCTGAATGCCACGACCGAGTCCTCGCCCACCGTCACCCCGGGCAGTACCGCGGACTGTCCCGCCAGCCACACGTTGCGACTCACCACCACGGGCGCCCTGCGCACCGGAGCTTCCGGGTTCGTCGAGCGATCTCGCCGGACCGAGTGGAAGTCGGAGTCGAACACGTTCGCCGAGCCCAGGATACACAGATCCCCGATCTCCACCCGCTCGCTCGCCACGATGGTCGGTCCGTTCAGCCGCACCCCGTCGCCGATCAGTATCGTCGCCTCGGGTCGAGTGGTGATCAGGCGCGTCGGCTCCTGGTGCGCCCACGCGTTCACTCCATCCCCGACGATCACCCTGCCCGGCCCGCGGATGACCAGCCGGTGGTTGCACACGAACCCCTTGCCGAAGCGAACCCGACCCCGAGCGGCGAGGCGGTACCGCCAGGCGATCAGCAGGCTGACCACCCGGACGGCCAGGGACGCCGTGCGCCCCCTAGCCGGCAAGCGCATCCCTCATGCGCTCCATCGCGCGCTCGAGCGTTCGGGTGGCGACGGCGAACGAGATGCGCACGTGGTGCTCGCCCGTCGGGCCGAACGCCACACCGGGAGTCACCGCGACGCCGGACTCGTCGAGCAGCTTGCGGGCGAACTCGACCGAGTCGCGCTCGCCTATGGACGGGAACGCGTAGAACGCGCCCTCCGGACACGGGCAGCGCACCCCATCCATCGAGCTCAGCGACTCGACGACCAGGCTGCGGTTCCGCTCGTACTCGCGCAGCATCGCGCGCACGTCCTCCTCCGAGCTCTCGATCGCCTCCGCCGTGGCGAACTGCGTGAAGGTCGCGGCCGAGGTGACGCTGTGCTGCTGGATCTTCAGGATCTGGGAGGCGAGCTCCCGCGGCGCCCCCAGATATCCGAGCCTCCAGCCGGTCATCGCGTAGCTCTTCGACGCACCGTTGATCGTGACGGTCCGCTCGCGCATCCCCGGCAGCGATGCGATGCTCAGGTGCCTGCGCCCGTCGTACAGCAGCTTCTCGTACAGCTCGTCCGAGATCACGAGCAGGTCGCGCTCCTGCGCGAACTCGGCCACCGCTCTGATCTCCTCCTCGGTCGCCACCCGTCCCGTCGGGTTGTTCGGGGTGTTGAAGACGAGCACCTTGGCGCGCGGGGCGCGGACCGAGCGCAGCACCGCGGGCGTGATCCTGTAGTCCTCAGGCTCGAGCGGCACGTACACCGCCGTGCCTCCCGCTAGCCGCACCTCCGGCTCGTAGCTCACCCAGGCGGGGGAGAGGAGCAGCACCTCGTCCCCCGGATCAACGGTCGCCATGATCGTCGCGTACAGCCCGAGCTTGCCGCCCGGAGTGATCACTATCTCGTCCGCGGCGTACTCCAGCCCGTTGTCGCGGGAGAACTTCTGCTGCACCGCCCGGATGAGCTGCGGCACGCCGCGGCTCGGCGCGTAGTGCGTGTCGCCCTCGAGCATCGCGTGGTGGGCGGCCTCGACTATGTGCCTCGGGGTCTTGAAGTGGGGGTCGCCTCCCGAGAGGTCTATCACGTCCCGCCCCTGCGCCACGAGCTGCTTCGCCTTGTCCGCGATGCTCACCGTCGCCGAGGGCTCGACGCCCCTCAGACGTGCCGCCGTGAAGTCGCGCATCGTATCGCTCCCCAGAGAACCTGATATCCGAACCTGCTTACGCAAATGATACCCGAAAGCTCCGGCCCGTCACACCGCCCGCAGCTCCTCTCGGCGCCGCTAGACGACGAGCTCGCACAGCCGCCGGACGAGGTGGTTCAAGAACTCCTCGCCCCCGATCCGGAACATCACCTCCGTGTGAGCTCCGGGGGCCGAGAACGACCGGTTGGCGAGCGGACGACGGTCCACGACCGTCTGACCGAGCGCTGGACCGTCCGACGTGCAGACGTACACCGGCAGCAGGTGCGACTCGAGGACCTCGACGGTGCCGAGCGCGAGCCCCACGGCGACCGAGTCGTGCATCGCGCAGGCGCGGTGGCCGAGCGAGCCGGTATAGAACTCGAAGTAGTGCGCGAGCACGCTCACGAGGCAGTCCGTGAGCGGCGTATCGGCGGCAGACAGGCGCTCGAGGTGGTGTTCGCGCAGGAGGGTGCGCATCGTGACGTCCAGCCCCGCCATCCGGATGCGCCAGGGAGCGGCGAACACGAGGCTCGCCGCCTCGGGATCGTGGTACACGTTCGCCTCGGCCACCGGCCCGACGTTCCCCGGCTCGACCGCCGTGCCGCCCATCAGCACGACCTCCCGCACGAGCGAGGGCAGGCGCGGCTCCTTCATCAGGGCGATCGCGACGTTCGTGAGCGGCGCGGTGCACACGAGGGTCACCTCGCCCGGGAGCTCGCGCGCGAGCCTGACTATCTGGTCCGCCGCGTGCTCTCCGCTGGGGGAGAGCCCCGAGGGCGGGAGGTTGGTGTTGCCGAGCCCGTCCTCACCGTGCACGAGCTTCGCCAGGTCCAGCGGCCGGAGCAGCGGCCTCTCCGCGCCGACCGCCACCGGCACGTCCGTGCGGCCCACGAGCCCGAGAACCTTGAGGGTGTTCTCCGCCGCGGTGTCCGCCTCGACGTTGCCGTGTACCGAGCCTATCCCCAGCACCTCCGCCTCCGGAGATGCCAGAGCGTAGGCTATGGCCACGGCGTCGTCGACGCCGGTGTCGCAGTCGAGCAGTAGCTTCAAGCCATCATTCCCTTCCAGACAGGCTGTGGAGCCCGAGTCCCCAGACCGCGCGAAGGGCGCTCCTTGCGGAGCGCCCCCCTCGGCTCGTGGCTGCCGGGTTCCGGATCTAGTAGCCGAAGACTCCCCGTCTCCTCCTGGGGCCGAAGAGCAGGCGGCCGATCCACCCGAACACGGCGCCGACGATCGTGGCGATGACGACCACGATGATCGCGCCGATGATGAAGGCAGAGTTGACGCCGACCTTGCCCAGGGTGACCAGGTTCATCCCCATAGCGGAGGGTAGGCCGCCCATCGAGCCCGCGAGCCCGCTCAGCGCCGCTCCGATTACTGCAAAAGTGATGGCCATCTCGAGGAACCCCGCGATCGCCCCGGCGACGCTCGCCCTCGCGTGCAGGCGCGAGGCCACCGTGCCCGTGATGATGAACATGACCAGGAGAGTCAGGATCACGAAGAAGGATACGCCGGGCTTGCCTACGGTGAGGAGGTAGCCCTCGACCGCGGTCACCACGACGAACGTGATGATGCCGAACGCGATGCCGATGGGCCAGGCGGGGCGCCTGCGGACTGGCGGCGGTGGGGTATACCGCGACCACACACCGACCGGCTGCTCGCCCTCTCCCGGCTCGGCCCTCGCGAGCGCCCTGCGGACGTCCTCGCTCGTGACCTTCAGGTTCTCGCCCTGAAGGTATATGGCGATCTGGCTGGGGGTCCACCCGGGGTGCTGTCGCGCGAGCTCACGGATCCTGTCCTCGACCTCGGTCCTCTGACTCATCTCTTCTCGCCTCTGAGACACTTCGTCCGGCCAGAATTATATCACCGGCCGAGCTGCTCGAGGGCGCGGACCACGAGGTTTCGGGCGAGCGGCACCTTGTAGCCGTTGCGGCCGAGCGGGCGCGCTCCCTCGACCGCGAGCGACGCGGCCGCCTCGAGCGCCTCCCTGCTCAGCGTTCCGCCCTTCAGCGACTCCTCGGCCCGCCTCGCCCGCCAGGGGGTCGTGGCCACGCCACCGAGCACGACGCTCGCGTCCGAGACCACGCCGTCGCGCAGCACGAGCCGCGCCGCGACGCTCACGAGCGCGAACGACCACGCCTCCCGCTCCATCGCCTTCAGGTACACGCTGCGCGCGCCCTCGGGCTGAGCGGGCACCGCGATCCCGGTGATCAGCTCCGCCGGCCCCAGATCGTGCTCCACTCTCCTGTCGTCCGTGGGGTTGCGCAGGAAGTCCTCGACCGACACCGAGCGGCTGCCCTCCGGCCCCTGGATCTCGACGGAGGCTCCGAGGGCGATCAGCGCGGGCGCGAGGTCGGATGGGTGGGCCGCAAAGCACGGGCCCGAGCCGAAGATGGCGTGATGCTGGTTCTCGCCCTCGACCGCGTAGCACCTCGATCCGCCAGCAAGCCAGCAGTCGAAGCCTCCGCGGAAGTACCAGCAGCGGGGCCTCTGAAGGAGGTTGCCTCCCACGGTCGCCATGTTCCTGAGCTGCGGGCTGGCCGCGAGCGCCGCGGCGTCTGCGAGCCCTCTGTAGCCCCGCCTCACCGCCTCCGACTCCTCGAGATCGGAGAGGGTGACGAGCGCGCCAATCCGAAGCCCGTCCTCGCTCGACTCGAGGCGGTGGAGACCGCTCAGCCGCTTGACGTCCACGAGCATGCGCGGTCGGGACAGGCCCTCCTTCATCATGACGAGCAGGTCCGTGCCACCGGCGATGACCTGGGTGTCCGGACTCCGCCGGAGGAGCGAGATGGCCTCGCCCTCGTTCGTGGCAGTGGTGTGCTCGAAGTTACGCAACGGGCTCCTCCTTCCTGTCGAGCGCCTCCAGCACGCGCGCAGGGGTGATCGGCAGGTCCCTCATCCTGACACCCAGTGCGTTCGAGACGGCGTTCGCGATCGCGGCCGCGGTCGGGATTATCGGCGGCTCGCCGATGCCCTTCGCGCCGATGCTGTTCGCCCGCGCGTCCACCTGCTCGATCGCGGCGTGCCCTATCTCCGGCACGTCCATCGCCGTGGGCAGCTTGTAGTCCTCGAGGTTGGCGTTGAGCACCCTGCCCGTCGTCGGGTCCACGAAGCGCTCCTCCGTGGTACCGTAGCCCAGGCCCTGGATCACGCCTCCCTCGATCTGGCTGCCGAACGCAAGCGGGTTGATGACGCGCCCCGCCTCGTGGACCGCGAACACCCGGAGCACGTCCACGCGTCCCGTCTCGGTGTCCACCTCGACCTCGGCGAACTGGGCTCCGAACGTGCGCACCGAGCTGTCGTCCGGATTCGGGCCGCGGCTCCCCTTGCCGACGATCGTGTACCCGCCGAGGGAGGACATGATCTCCTTCACGCTCTTCCGGTTCTCGGGCAGCGCGGGGGTGAACACCTCCCCGTCCCGCACGTCCAGGTCCTCGGGCGAGACCTCCATCATCGAGCCCGCCACGTCGAGGAGCAGCTTCCGGGCCTCCTGTGCGGCCATCCGGACTGCGGGGCCGACCGATGGGGTCGTCATCGAGCCCGCGCTGATGGGAGCGTAGGGCGCGTCCTGGGTGTCGCCGAGCTCGACCTGGAAGTCCTCTATCCGCATGCCCAGCTCCTCGGCGGCCACCTGCGCGAGCATGGACTTCACACCGGTGCCGATGTCGTGTGTGCCGGAGACTATCGTGGCGGTGCCGTCGGACTCGATCTTGACGATCGCGTGCGCGGGAGGGCCGCCGCCCCCGCCCCAGATCTGGCTCGCGACGCCGAGCCCGCGTCTCCTGCGCGGGTCGCGCGCTCCGTCGGCCGGGTCACGTCCCCACCCGATGGCCTCCGAGCCTATCCGGTAAGCCTCGTCGAGCTGCTTGATCGTGTACTCCTTGCCACTGTCCTGGTCGCGGTCGGAGTAGTTCCTGATCCTGAGGTCGAGCGGGTCCATCCCGAGCTTCTCCGCGAGCTCGTCCAGCGCGCTCTCGAGGCCGAACGTGCCCTCGACGTATCCGGGAGCCCTGAAGGCTCCCGCGGGGCCGATGTTCGTGCGAGCGCCCCACTCCTCAGTGCGGACGTTCGGGCAGCGATACAGCTCGCGCGCGGGGCCGCCGACCGGCCCCGGCCATCCGTACGCCCCGCAGTTCGAGATACTTCGAAACTCGATCGCGGTCAGCGTGCCGTCGCGCTTCGCGCCCACCTTCACGTACTGCAAGCTGTCCCCGCGGTAGCTGGTCGCCAGGCTCTCCTCCACCCGGTCCAGCATGAGCTTCACGGGCCGCCTCGTCATCCGCGACAGGATGGCGGCGATCACCGTGTACTTGCCGGCCGAGCCCTTCGAGCCGAACCCGCCACCCATGTACTTCTTGATGACGCGCACCTTGTTCCGCGGCAGGCCGAAGATCGAGGCGAGCTCGTTGCGCACGCCGAACACGAACTGCGTCGAGTCCCAGACGGTGAGCTGATCGCCCTCCCAGTGGGCTACGCTGCCGTGGGTCTCGAGGCAGTGGTGGACCTGAGCGGAGGTGGTGTAGCGGCCCTCCACGACCACATCCGCCTCGGCGAAGCCCTGCTCCACGCTGCCGCGCTCCACCAC